>JAYEFV010000322.1:0-10833 GCA_034658755.1 Thermodesulfobacteriota bacterium
CGCGGACCCAGTGGTTAACAGCCACTTGCTCTGCCAACTGAGCTACTGGGGATCAATTGGAGCCTCTTTTTGTAATAAAAAAATAAATCCCGGTCAAGAAAAAATTTAATTATTTTTTTTTGTTTTGGCTATTGCCGGTTAATGGTTTGACTGGTAAGAATATATTATGTGTCATAAAAAGTTCATCAAGAGTTGTTTGCTTGTTATATGGGTTGTTGCCATTTTGCAGATCTGCGTTTCATGTGCTGTCACGTCGAAAAACCGATATTTTAAAGCTGAAGCATGCTATTATGATCTTCGAAAAAATATAGGAAGTCAAAAATACAGACACAACTGGCTACGGTGTATAAAAAAGTTTAAGGAGGTTTACAAACAAGACCCATCAGACCCCTGGGCGCCAGCGGGCATGTATATGTCCGGGAAGCTTTATGGAGAACTTTACGAACAATCACATCGAAAGTCTGATAAACAGGAGGCCATAAATGTTTTCAGGCGGATTATAAAACGTTATCCCAAAAGCCGGTACCGGACAAAAGCAGCAGCGGCAATACGAACCCTTGAAACAAACGCATCAAAAAGAGTAACTCACGCTAGCAAAACGAAAAAAAAATATGCCCCGGCAAAACCTCCAACTAAATCCAGTACCGGAAAAGCTGTTGACAACACCACAACCGTAACAGGTCTGCGTTACTGGTCTAATCCTACCTACACCCGTGTTGTAATTGATGCAAGCCGGGAAACATCGTTTACCCACAGACTTCTTAAAAAAGATCCTGCCATTAATAAACCGCAGCGCTTGTATGTTGATTTAAAAAACAGCATACGGGGAAAAAATATAGAAAAATTCACACCCATCAACGATAATTTGCTCAGGGATGTTCGCGCCGGCCAGTATACACCCAATGTGGTTCGAGTTGTGGTCGATATCAAGTCTATTAAAACATATAAAATTTTTTCACTCAAGCATCCGTTCAGAGTGGTCCTGGATCTGTCAGGAGATTCTATGGATACTTGGTTTGCTGCAAAATCTCAAAAAAAAGCAACTGCAACTACAATCAAAAAGCTTACAAAAGGGGTTTCAGCCAAACAACCGCAACGGGATCGTCCCCTAATCGTTGTGGATCCGGGTCACGGAGGACACGATTTTGGATCTTCCGGCTATTTAAAAAAAGTGTATGAAAAAGATATTACACTTCAAATTGCCGGACGGCTTGCCAAAAAGATCCGGAAAAAACTTCCATACGAGGTTCTCATGACCCGAAATAGTGACCGTTATCTTACACTTGAAGAACGGACTGCAATAGCAAACACAAAAAATGCAGACCTTTTTATATCCATACATACCAATGATTCCGGAAATCAAAGCACATACGGAATCGAGACCTATTTTTTGAACCTGGCCACAGAAAATTCAGAGATAACGGTCGCGGCCCGTGAAAATGCCACTTCAACAAAGAACATAAGTGATCTGCAAACGATTTTGACAGATATTATGCAAAACACGAAAATTGATGAATCAAGCCTCCTGGCAAATTATATACAGGATTCTTCATGCAATTACTTAAGATCAAGGTACGCTCACATCAAAAACAAAGGGGTTAAAATGGCGCCTTTTTATGTGCTTCTCGGTGCACGGATGCCCGCCGTATTGATAGAAACTTCGTTTATCAGCAATCCCAGGGAATGTAAACGATTGACCAGTGCAAGGTACCAGGAGCAGTTGTGCGAGGGTATATTAAACGGCATACAAAAATACGTCGAGGAATCGAGATCAGCCTCATAATTCGGGCACTAACCGATATTGGGCACAAGGGCCCATTTGATCACCCAGAAAGGGGTGGTCGGGTATTTATCCAGACATACTATGCCGCTGTTTTGGAATTTAAAGACCGGCTTTTCAATGGATCCTGTTATTAGATAGGAAGTCATCCTTTCCATAAAAGGCAGGTGACCGACAAGCATGCGATCCGCCGCGCTGTCTATTTTATCGGCAAAGGCTGTTACATCGTCCACAGGGTTCAGCCCGGTGCTTTCTTCTACTCCACCTTCAGGCTCCAGGACAGAGGCAATGATCTCAGCGGTCTGGCGAGCTCTGGTCTTACCGCTGTGTGTTACGCCCGACACTTGAACGTTGTATGCTTTGGCCACTTCTGCGATACGCTTTGTTTCAGCGATTCCCTCTTGCGAAAGACCCTTTTTCGGATCTTTGTCTTTGGGCAAACTATGGCCGTGTTGAACCAGAAAAAGTGCCATTGTGCGCTTCCTCCTTAAACCTTAATTAGTGCCCATCCATAAATCTATAATGGGCATAAATTAAGTTTCCAATGCAGAAATGAGCAATTTTTCGCAAGGTCAAGGAAATCAAGGAATTACGCGGAGGCGTACGAGGAGTACGCCGCACAAGTGATTCCGCAGATTGACCCCAGAGAAATAGGCTCCGCATTTCACAGGGCAGGCGCAGAAATTGCGGAAAAGGGCCATTTCTGGATGGAAAATAATTAACTTTTTGTTTTTCTGTCACGCAGTGCTGCATGCGCGGCAGCCAGGCGTGCGACAGGTATTCGAAACGGGGAGCATGAAACATACGTTAACCCCAGTTCATGGCATAACTGAATAGATTCGGGATCACCGCCGTGTTCACCGCAAATACCGCATTCCAGGTCGGGTCTTACGGACCGTCCTTTTTCAACTGCCATTTTCATGAGCAAGCCCACGCCATCCCGATCGATAACTGCAAAAGGATTATCCGGCAGGATTTCTTTTTCCATATATTCAATCAAAAACCCGGCTTCGGCATCGTCTCTGGAAATCCCGAAGGTTGTCTGGGTCAGATCATTGGTTCCAAAAGATATAAAGGCAGCATATTCGACGATCTGATCTGCTGTCAGCGCAGCACGCGGAATTTCGATCATTGTTCCGAACTTGTAATCCGGCGCAATCCCCTGTTCCTTCATAACCTGTTTGGCCTCGGTCTCGAGGAGCTCCTGCTGGATCTTTAGTTCGTTAACATGGCTGGTTAGCGGGATCATCACCTCCGGATGCACGTCTATACCCTCTTTGGCCACCATGCACGCGGCCTCAAAGATGGCACGTACCTGCATAGTGGTCAATTCCGGAATGTGAATCCCCAGGCGCACACCGCGCAGGCCCAGCATGGGATTGGATTCATGCAGACTTTCGACCTGCTTAAGCATTTGTTCTTCTTTGGCAATTTGATCCAACAGCTTGTCGATTTCTTCAAGATTTCTGGCCTCTTTCAGACGAATCTTACAGTCGGTCAAGTCTCGCATCAGGTCCACATGGTTGGGTAAAAATTCGTGCAACGGCGGATCGATCAGACGAATGATGACCGGCAGACCGTCCATCACACGGAAAAGACCTGCAAAGTCTTCGCGCTGAAAGGGGAGCAGCGCATCAAGCGCATCTCGCCGTTCACTCGGTAAATCTGTCATAATCATCTTCTGTACAAAGGGGAGTCGCTCGGCCTCAAAAAACATGTGCTCCGTGCGGCACAGGCCGATCCCCTCTGCACCGTAATCCAGTGCACGTTGGGCGTCAGCCGGATAGTCGGCGTTGGTCCAGACGCCCAACCTACGAAACTTATCCGCCCAGGAGAGTATCTTCATCAGCCACGGATCCTTAATGTCAGGGACCATGGTCTTGAGCTTGCCCACGTAAAGTTCGCCCACAGTGCCGTCAATGGAGATCCAGTCACCTTCTTTGATAATTTGATCGTTAACGCTCACCTGCCGCTTGACCATGTCGATTTCAAGTTCAGAAACACCAACCACAGCCGGCTTGCCAAACTGCCGGGCAACCAAAGCTGCATGGCTGGTTCGACCCCCCCGGCTGGTGAGAATCCCCCGGGCAGCCAGCATGCCGTGTACGTCGTCCGGCCGGGTCTCAGGGCGTACCATAATGACGTCTTTGCCTTCTTCCTTGGCCCATGCTTCAGCGATATCAGCGTCAAGCGCAACCACACCATAAGCCGCGCCCGGCGAAACATTAAGGCCGATGGCCAGCATTCCGCCGCTTGCTTTGACCTTGTTGATGGCTTCACGATCAAACTGCGGGTGCAGGAAAAAGTCAACCTGCTCCGGAGAAACACGCATAACCGCTTCCTCGCGTGTAATCAAACCTTCTTCCACCATATCAATCGCTATACGAACAGCAGCCTGGGCCGTACGCTTGCCGTCGCGCGTCTGCAACATCCACAGCTTGCTCTTTTCAATGGTAAACTCCACATCTTGCATCTCACGATAGTGCTTTTCCAGCTTCCTGGTGATCTGCTCGAATTCGTCATAGGCCGTGGGCATCTCCTTTTTGAGTTTTGAAATGTCATGGGTCAGGCGTATACCGGCAACCACGTCCTCACCCTGTGCATTGGTAAGATAATCGCCTTCTATGTGATTCTCTCCGGTGGTTCCGTTGCGCGTCAAGGCAACACCGGTGGCACAATCATTGCCCATGTTTCCAAAAACCATGGTCTGAATACTGACCGCCGTGCCCAGCTCATGTGGAATACCGGCAGCATTGCGATAGTCAACCGCCCGCTTGCCGTTCCAGCTCTTGAAAACGGCTTCGGTGGCCAAAAAAAGTTGCTCATTTGGATGGGTTGGAAAATTGCGGTTTGCATATCGTCTGAAAATCGATTTAAATTTGTTAGTTACGTCCTTCCAGGCATCGGCCGTCAACTCCGTGTCGGTTTTAACACCTGCTTTACGCCGGGCTTCGGTAATGACTTCCTCAAAAGCCTCATCAGGAGCACCCATTACAACACTACCGAACATCTGTACCAAACGGCGGTAAGAATCGTACACAAAGCGTTCATCGCCGGTCAATTCGATCATGCCCTCGGCGGTTTTGTCGTTGAGACCGATGTTGAGTACCGTGTCCATCATGCCCGGCATGGAGAACTTGCCGCCGCTGCGGCATGAAATCAATAATGGGTTCTTTGGGTCACCGAATTTCTTACCGGTGGCAGCTTCGACAGTCTGCATCGCCTTCTCTATCTGATCCCTCAGCCCCTCTGGAAAAATCTCACCTGCTGCAAGATAGGCATTGCAAGCTTCGGTAGTTACGGTAAAACCCGGGGGAACCGGCATATCAATACGTACCATTTCCGCTAAATTAGCTCCTTTGCCGCCTAACAATCCCCGCACGTTTTCCCAATCACCACCCACATGGTCTTTTGCTTCTTCAACTTCACCAAAAAGATATACCCATTTATTAGTCATTTTAAGGCACCTCTCTATAAAATTAAAGATTGAAATAAGAATAAAGCAAGTGTAAACAATAAGATATTCTAAAATTATTTATTTTAAGCAAAAATTGCTTTCCTGTCAACGGAAAAGGTATAAACATATGGGTTTGATAAGAAAAAATCAGGCTAGCACCTGGTCCACCCACACTCCATGTTGGAGCAAACCATACAGCCTTCAGCCCGATGAACCGGTGCACCGCAATCCGGGCAGCAAATATATTTGATTTTTGGCGTATGATGCTCGTTAAAATGAATGTCTGCATCTTCAATCCGTTTTGCAACTTCACGGTACAAGTCCGCATTCTCTATGGCAACCTCAAGTGCTTTGCCCATTCCGGCCGCACAACTGTTTACTTCCACATCTTTTCCTGCTGAAATTGCCTTTGTACAGGCAGGACAATGGATAGATTTCATTGAGCGTATTATCTTTTCAGTAGATATACCGGCCCGGAGACAGTAAGACAAAAGCACACCTAGCGCCTTGGTGTTCGCCGCACAGCCACCACCTACGGTTCTGATGAAAACTTCAACCACTCCGTCTTTGTCAAAATGAGGATCTACATAAAGTTTTCCGCAGGCAGTTTTCATTTTTAGACTCGGGCCTGTTGTTGCCCGTGGACGATGTTTGAGCACCCCTCTTTTTAATTCGCCGATTTTTTCGGCTTCTATCTTTTTCTTTTTAGTATACAAAGCCTGGACATCACGGGAACCGTCCCGGTAAAACGTGATCCCTTTGCATCCCATTTTCCATGCTTTGAAAAAGGCTTGGGAAATCTCGGATTTATCGGTGTTGTATGGTGCATTGATCGTTTTTGAAACGCTTGAGTCAACGCCGTTGTTCTGAAATGCAGCCTGTATCATAATGTGTTCCTCAACGGAAACATCATTTGTAGTGACAAAAAAATCAGGCAAGGATTCGGTTCCCTTTTTTCCATACCATTCCCGAACCACATCAGGAACCATGTTAAGCTTTTCTCCCTCCAGACACTCCTTGGTATAGTTAAATGCAAAGTTTGGTTCACACCCTGATGAACAGTTCGCAATCAGTGAAAGCGTACCGGTAGGGGCAACGGTTGTAAGCGTGCCATTGCGTCTTTTGGGAATGGAAAACTCATATTCATCATAAACCGGCGCCGCACCTTTTTCATTGCCCAATCCAATGGAAGTTTCATTGGCAATATTGTTGATAAAGGTCATTATTTCTTTTGCCAGATTGACAGACTCATCGGATCCGTATCGAATGTGAAGCTTGATGCACATGTCGGCAAAGCCCATGATCCCCAGGCCGATCTGTCTGGTTTTCAGGGTCATTTTTTCGATTTCCGTAATAGGATAATTATTTACAGTGATTACCGAATCGAGAAAACGTACGCCGATCTGGGCGGTTTTACGCAGTTTTTCCCAATCAATTTTTGCTTTTCCTTTTACCCAATCACCGCTAACCATCCGGGAAAGATTTATGGATCCAAGATTACAAGAGCTGTAAGGCAACAGCGGCTGCTCTCCGCATGGGTTTGTGGCCTCAATTTCACCCATTGGACACAACGGATTGTTTCTGTTAATGGTATCTAAAAAGACGATGCCCGGCTCTCCGTTTTTCCAGGCACCGTCAACAATTGTTTCCCAAATATCGCATGCAGAAAGGGTTTTGTAAACTTTGTCATTAAAAACCAGATGATACTCCCTGTCATCCTCAACATCCTTCATAAAAGCATCTGTGATGCCCACAGACAAATTGAAATTCTTCAGCTCTCCCTCCAGAATCTTGGCGGTTAAGAAGCTCTCAATATCAGGATGATCAACCCTGAGGATTCCCATATTGGCTCCTTCTCGGGTGCCTCCTTGTTTTATGATATCTCCGATTGTGAAATCGAAGATTTCTATAAAAGAGAGCGGGCCTGAAGCCGTTCCTCCGGTGGAAGTAATCCGGTCTCCTTTGGGACGAAGGCTTGAAAAGCTCATACCTGTTCCACCTCCGTGCGCCTGTACATCCACGGCGTCAGAAAGTGTTTTAAAAATACTTCGTCTACTGTCTTCCATTGGAAGAACAAAGCATGCGCTTCCACACCCTTGATTTCTGCCAAAATTTCGCAAAGTGGGGCTGTTTGGTAAAAAATCCAGATCCATCATAATCTTTTTATATTCTTTTCCCCATTTTGCACGGTCTTCTGAATTTTCTTCGGCGCCTGCCACTTTATGCGCAACTCGATCACACAATTTTTCCCAGGTTTCACCTTTAGCAAAATATCTTTTTTGTAATATTTTTAGTGCGTTTTCTGCAATTTGCATTTTATTTTTATCTCCTGGACCTCCATGGAAAACAAACTCGTAAAAGGTCTTTTGCTCACTAAGCTAACAAAACTAACTTTTTTCAAAAGCATCAAAGAAAAGGTATGGGCTTGCCGGTACGATATGCCAGAGCCTGGCATGTGGCGATCAACTGTCCATCTTTGTCCGTTACCTTGATATCAAAACCGGCTGTCTTCTTAGTCCGGCTGACTTGCCGGGCTTCGGCTCGCAAAAGTTTCCCCGGTTTGGGGCTGGACACATAGGTTACGCTCACGTTTAAAGCCACAGCCACTGTCCCCTCTGTCTGACTGGCTGCCTCAAATGCCTCGTCGATCAAGCCAAAAATGACTCCGCCGTGGGCTCTACCGTAGATATTGTCCATGGCTTGTGGATTATAGATCATCTCCACCACAGAATATCCAAGTTCCAGCTTGACAAGTACCATTCTCAAAACCCGTGCAAACGGCTCTTTTCCCACCGCTCGATAGATCGCCTTTTTTACGGTTTGATCCATGGTCCATCTCCATCTATGGTTTCAAAATTGATGAATTCATCATTAGGATTTCTTCTTTTTGACTTTATACATTCTCGTATCGGCTCTATGTATGAGATCTTCAGGGCTATCTCCTTCCATGGCCATTGTAACACCGGCACTTACAGTTATGTTTATATCTCCGGTATCGCTAGAAAAAAACCGTTTTTTTCTGAAGTTTTCTCTAAATCTCAAAATTTTCTCTCGAGCCATTTCCTCATTCAAACCTGGAATGACAACAGCAAACTCATCTCCTCCATACCTTGCAATGAAATCATCTTTTCGAAAGGTTTCCTTCAGGCACTGGCCCACCTTTTGCAATACTTTATCTCCGGCAACATGACCTAATGTATCATTGATCCATTTAAATTTATCTATATCGAAAAGCACCAACGATAACGGCTTTTTCTCTTTGTTGAATGCCGTTAAGGATTTTTTTACATTCACATCGAAAGCACTTCGGTTGTATAGACCCGTAAGCCCGTCTTTTGTAGCCGCCGATTGGAAATGTTCCGCCTTTTTGGACATAACAAAGGCGTCTTTTTCTGCTTCTGCAATCTTCTTTTTAAGTTTATCGATATTTTCCTGGGCTTTTTGAGCTTTCCTGATCTCTTCTTTTTTTCTTTTCGACATAAGCTGCTTTATTTTCGTCAGCTTTTCAATGACAGCACTCTTTATTTCATCGATGGTTGTATGGAGATTAAACGAGTCGGCTATTGAACCTACTTGATTATTGACCTTTATCTCAAACCGCTCCATCTCCTTTATCCTCTCATCTCCTCCAAACTCGATAGTCAATGTCTTTTCCAGTTCTTTAACATGTCCCAGGAGCATAATAAAAGTATTGTTGATATATGTGAAATCTTCCGAGATCTTGCCTTTCAGTCCTGCAATAAAACTTAAAAACGAAGTGGCTGCATTCTCTAACTCAATCTGTGCCATTTCCTTATGGCATTTAACATTAATAGACTCTGCTTTTGTTTTCAGTTCGTTGGTTACCGGGTAAAAATCATCGAGAAGAGCAATCATTATTTTCTTTACAATTCTGCATGACTCGAACAAACGATCTTTTAATTCATTCAGATGACTCAGGTTTCCCTCATCAAGCCCTTTTTTAGTCTCTTCTGCAAAGATCTTGCTTTTTAGCTTATCAACCTCATTTTCAATTAGGTCAATAGGTAAAGCCCGGTCAGTGTTAACCATTTTTTTTACGGTCCGGTATTCTCCTGAAAACTCCTCATGCATAGCCATCACAGTACCAAAGGCATTAATGACCTTTAAAAGACACTTCTTTTCATCATGTCTAAGTTGTTCCATCTGCAAACAATCTTTCTTTAACCGCTCAATTTCGGCTGTTACCTTATCATCCATAAGTCAATCTTTCCTTATACGTTTTGCCTATTGAAAAAACAGACTATTTTTTCAAAAGCTCCATTGCTTTTTGAACAATGTTTTCAGGTGTAAAGCCAAACTGTTTCATTACGGTTCCACCCGGTGCGGAAGCACCAAATCCGCTCATCCCGATGATGGCGCCCCTGTTTCCAACATAGTGTTCCCATCCCATGGGTGAACCGGCTTCTATGGCAAGACGTACGGTTACATCCGGTAAAAGCACACGGTCTTTATATTCCTGAGGGATTTGTTCAAAAAGTTCCCAGCTTGGCATGCTTACAACCCGGGTGGCAATACTTTCCAGAGCAAGACGCTTCTGGGCTTCAAGGGTAATATGCACTTCCGAACCTGTGGCAATCAGGATAATATCGGGCTTGCCCTCGCAATCCGCCAGGATATAAGCCCCGTCTGTCAGACCGTTTTCTATTGTGTCTCGGTTTAATACCGGAAGTTTCTGGCGACTTAGAATCAGAGCGACTGGACCTCTTGTATTTTTTACGGCATAACGCCATGCCTGGGCGGTTTCAGGAGCATCCGCAGGACGAATAACTGTAAGGCCCGGGATTGCCCGCAGGCTGGCAAGCTGTTCAACGGGCTGGTGAGTCGGGCCGTCTTCGCCAACCGCAATACTGTCATGAGTAAAGACATATATGATCGGCAGGTTCATGAGGCTGGCCGCGCGAATTGCCGGCCTCATATAGTCGGCAAAAACAAGGAATGTTCCACCATACGGCCTCAGGCCATTGTGCAGGAACATGCCGGACATTATTCCTCCCATGGCATGTTCCCGGACACCGAAACGAATATTGCGTCCCTCGTATGCATGGTTTTGAAATTCACGGGAAGCGTCCATATATGTTTTGTTGGAAGGGGCCAGATCCGCAGAACCGCCGATAAGTGTGGGGATTTTATCTGCAATGGCATTCAGAACCATACCTGATGCTGCACGGGTTGCAATGGGACCATCGGCAATTGAAAATTCGGGTATCTTGTCATCCCATCCTGTTGTTAAAAAACCGCTCATGGCATCAACCCATTGATTTGCCAGATCAGGATATTCTTTGCTGTACGCCTGATAGTTTTCCTGCCACCCGGCTTCGGCTTCTTTTCCTGCTTCGATGCATTTTCTGAATCTATTCAGCGCCTGCTCAGGTATGAAAAAAGAGGGTTCTTCAGGAACACCCAGGACTTTTTTTGTCAGGCGGACTTCTTCTTCGCCAAGCGGTGCGCCGTGGGCATCAGCTGTATCCTGTTTATTGGGGCTACCAAAAGCAATATGGGTTCGCAGGACAATGAGCGACGGGCGTTCGGTCTCGGCTTTGGCTTTCTGGAGGGCATTGAAAATTTCATCGATATC
>JAYEFV010000323.1:0-2695 GCA_034658755.1 Thermodesulfobacteriota bacterium
TATCGGCGGTGTCATAGTTGTCTTTGATGATGATCGGGATGCCGTGTAGGAGGCTGCGAGGGCCCTGCTTGCGCCGTTCCTTATCGAGGGCCTTGGCCTCCTCGAGCGCGTTCGGATTGAGGGTAATTAACGCCCTGATTTCCGGACCGTGCCGATCGTAGGCCTCGATACGATCCAGGTACAACTTGACCAGACGCTTCGCTGTGAGACTTCCATCTTCGTAAGCAGCGTTGATCTCGCTTATCGTTGCCTCCATTAACTCGAACCTGGCCGCATGTGCCGGGGAGATAGCAAGCACAGCGAGCACAACGCTGCTCCATACTAGTAGTGATACGAGCAACCGAGAACGATGTGTCATTCGACCTGTCATGATATTACCTCCTCTTGTGTGATCATTCGGTGATACGAGCAACCGAAAACGATGTTCGTTTGGGCATTTGTCGGGGCATTTGGGGTCGGGACCAAGCGCTGTAAGAACTGGCGGGTTCCTTAAGTTCACATTCATCACCTGTCTTGACGACTTGTTTGGCGGGATGCTCAACGACCCCTTTCGCCGTAAATCCGCTTACCTGGTTCATTTTCCTGTTTCCTTTTCAACGCCAATCTTAGCTGGTCACGGCGCCAGTGGGGGATTGTCGGCCAGTGCGTCAGCCTCGACCTGGCAGTCTCGCGCAGGTTTGAGGCCTTTGGCGCGAACGGCTTCATATTCGGCCTTGGCAGCCTTAAGCTCGGCACAGAACGCGGGATCGGCGTGCAGCCGGGCGACGGCGGCAGCTCCCATGAAACGCCCTTCGACCACATCACTGTGCCAGTGCACGTTGCAGACCGCGCGGCTCTCTCCGAACGCGCGGCCACGGGCAAGGATCGCATCGACCCGCTCAGGGGCGATCTCACTTAAGATGAGCGCCCATGCCCAGCCGATGGCGGTATGACCGGAAGGGTAGGAACCATCTTTCATCAAGTGTGCTTCCTCATCCGGCGTGCACGTCGGCTCTTTGTTAACCATGAATGGACGCTTGCGCTGGTATTGGTTTTTGGCCGTGTAGGTCGAAAGTCCGGCATCGGCAAGGGTACGACGCAAAAGCATATAGAGATGCGGCGTGTCCTGCTCCGTGATCGGAGCGTCCAGTGCACAGGAGAAGGTTTCTGCCGCCTGGGGAAACATCAGCTCGGCATCCCTGGCAGCAAGCTCCCAGCGCGGCGTACCGCGCAGTTCAATGCTTTTCCGGTGGACCTCTTCATCCAGTGCAAGCGCAGCAGAGCCTTCAGCAGGCGGCGGCGGAATCAGCGCCAGGCTGTTGGGAAGTACCTCGGGCTGTAAATATCCCGCCAAAATACCCGGATGTATCTCCGGCACGGCCGCAGGCTTGGTTTGCCTTTCGAAACCGGCACAACCTGCGGTGATTGCGATACACGTTAGAACAAGCAGGATCTTGCGATGTATAGGAATAAACATTTGACTCGTCATCTGAAATACCTCCTTTTTGCGTCTCTGCTTTTTGCGATTACCCAAGTTGAGTGATTTTTCAGGAAGAGCTGTGCTAAGATCTTGGTGCATAAGGGTTTGCGAAAAACGCAGGCATACCTATGGCTATGTCGAGGATTTTCGTGAGCCCTTAGGCGCCAAGAAATCGGTGCAGATCGAGTGAAAAATCGCTCCATTTGGGTATTTATCTCTTTATCCACGTTTGGGTTTAAATCTGTAACCCTGTATTCTTTCTTTTATCATCAACAATCAACGGCATATTAAACTGTAGATAGGGGTCATTATGTTGCAAGTTTTGGGGAACATGTTTGGCTCTTTTATAATGGGGTATCTTATCTCTTTAGGGATTATTATTTGTCCTTATAGCTTTTCTATCTTCACCATTATTCAACCCAGTTTTCAAGATGCAGACCAACAACTCTTTCAAATTCTTGAGTATTGCTGGTCACCAATGTCATGCCCCGTGATCTGGCCAAACCTGCTATGAGAAGATCATAAGGACCAATCGGCATTCCTTTCTTTTCAAGTTGAGCACGAATAATTGCGGCTTCTATAGCAGAGGAACGATCCATGTTAATAAGGTTCAACGGCAGAAGAAATTTGGCAAGAGCATCCTCGGAACGTTGCCGGTATTGGCTTTTTTCAATCCCATATTGAAGTTCGAACAGGGTGATTGTGGAAATTGCAACATCCTGTGGAGAATGTTGCCTGAATCGCTCAAGAACCTCCGATGGGCATCTTTTAATGAGGTATATGCAAATATTGGTATCAAACAGATAGCGCATCAGAAAGATTCCCTCTTCTGCATGGCAGGTTGATTACGTCCGTCTTTCATAAAGTCTTCCGGAAATTCACTGAGAGATTCGAACAACGAGTCCCATGTCGTTTCTATGGGCTCCAGAATAACCTGGTTGCCTTTTTTGTATATTTTCACCTCATTACCAGGAAGTCTGAATGCCTTGGGTAGTCTTACTGCTTGAGAACTGCCATTCTGAAATAATTTTGCTGTTTCCATTTTATTACCCCTCCTTTTTGTATATAATTTTAGTATATACATCAATAACCTCAAAGTCAACCGAGAAACCAAAATCCACCGCCTAATTTCTAATCAAGCCATTTCCCGCCCGTCAGAAAATCTTTTAAGAAAAAATAGGGCCCGTAGGGGTCATTTTTTTCTAAAATACCTCAAGCGTACTGAAAGCGTAATGA
>JAYEFV010000324.1:0-10827 GCA_034658755.1 Thermodesulfobacteriota bacterium
TACCCAATGTATCGCTCAGAACATTGGTCTTGTGTGAGTACAATAATTAACAGGATATATTGCGATGTCAAAAGAATATAATATCTCGGTAATCCCCGGTGACGGCACCGGACCTGAAGTTGTTGCGGAGGGGATCAAAGTCCTTGAAACCGTGGCATGTAAATGCGATTTCAGCCTGAATTTTACCGAGTACAATTTAGGAGGCGAACATTTTAAAGCAACGGGAGAGATATTGCCGGATAACACCCTAAATTTACTGGCTAAAACAGATGCAATATATCTGGGTGCCATAGGCCACCCTGATGTGAAACCCGGCATTCTCGAAAAAGGCATCCTTTTGAAGCTAAGGTTTCATTTTGACCAGTATGTCAATTTGAGACCTGTTAAACTGTATGAAGGCGTGGATACCCCATTGAAGGGAAAGGGGCCTGACGATATAGACTTTATTGTTGTCCGAGAGAATACCGAAGGCCTTTACGCCGGAGCCGGGGGCTGTTTAAAACGGGGCACTACGGATGAAGTTGCAATACAAGAATCTATTAATACCCGGAAAGGTGTGGAACGGTGTATCAGATATGCTTTTGAATATTGCAGAAAAAGAAACAAGAGAAAAAAGCTGACGCTTTGCGGCAAGACGAATGTGCTGACATTTGCATTTGATTTGTGGGAAAGGGTTTTTAATGAGATTGCTAAAGAATATCCTGATATTGAAACAGATTATGCTCATGTTGATGCCATATGCATGTGGATGGTGAAAAACCCGGAGTGGTTCGATGTTATTGTCACGGATAACATGTTTGGAGATATTATAACCGATTTGGCTGCAATGATTCAGGGAGGGATGGGAATCGCTGCAGGGGCAAACATCAATCCTGAAGGGATTTCAATGTTTGAACCTATCGGTGGATCAGCACCGAAATATACCGGCAAGCATATCATTAACCCCATCGCTGCCATTTCAGCGGCCCAGATTATGCTTGAGGTCCTAGGAGAACCAAAAGCTGCCTCCTGGTTAGAGGAGGGAGTTATTAAAGTATTGCGTGACGATCTCAAAGGTGTCGGCGCTGGAAAAATGGGATACAGCACACCAGAGGTTGGAGATCTTGTGGCAGATTATATTAAAGGAAAAAAATAATTTAACTGTCTTGGTGCCTTTGTGGCGAGAAGAAAAAAGCTTTGCCACAAAAAACACAAAAATAAATGCTAAGTGACTAAATTGAATATCGAATAAAGCATTTCGAATGCAGAAAAAGATTAAATGATGACGGAAAAGAAATATAATGTTGTCGTTGCAGGGGCAACAGGTGCTGTCGGGAATCAGATGATGGCGTGTCTTGAGGAGAGAAAATTCCCGATTAACTCTATTAAATTATTAGCATCAAGCCGTTCTGTGGGGCGTAAGATTGATTACAGGGGGGATTCGATTGCTGTTGAGGAATTGAAAAAAAGTTCTTTCAAAGGCATGGACATTGCCCTTTTTTCAGCGGGTGGCGGAACCAGTGAAAAATTTGCGCCTTTTGCCGCAAAAGACGGATGTGTGGTTATAGATAATTCAAGTGCATGGCGGATGGACCCGGATGTCCCGTTGGTGGTTCCGGAAGTAAATCCTCATGCAGTGGCGCAATACACAAATAAGGGAATCATCGCAAACCCGAACTGCTCAACCATTCAGATGGTTGTGGCGCTGTGCCCGTTGCATAAGAAATATGGCATAAAACGGATTGTGGTTTCCACATATCAGGCGGTTTCCGGGACCGGCAAAAAAGCGATTGAAGAGCTTGATTCTCAGACCCGGGCCATTCTTAGTTTCAAGAATTGCGAGAATAAGGTTTATCCTCATACCATAGCGTTTAACTGTCTGCCGCATATCGATGTGTTTCTGGACAACGGTTATACCAAGGAAGAAACAAAAATGGTCTACGAGACACGCAAAATCCTTGAGGATGATACTATAGGTATAACAGCGACAACCGTTCGTGTGCCGGTATTTTACGGGCATTCGGAATCGATCAATCTTGAAGCCAAAGAAAATATTTCCGCTCAAGAGGTAAAATCTATTCTAAAAAATGCACCCGGTGTTAAAGTTGTTGACGATCCGAAAAATAACGTTTATCCGCTTGCTATTGATGCTGTCGGACAGGACTTGACGCTGGTGGGTCGCATTCGTGATGATGAATCGATTGCAAACGGCATCAATATGTGGGTCGTGGCTGACAACATCAGAAAGGGTGCTGCAACCAATGCGGTTCAAATAGCGGAAATTCTGGCAAAAAAATATTTACAATGAATATAAACTTGGAACAAGTGCCAATTACAAAAGAGGGTTATGAGGCTCTTAAAAAAGAGCTGGAATATCTAAAAAAAGTTGAACGGCCAAAGAATATCAAGGCGATTGAAGAGGCTCGCAGCCATGGGGATTTAACGGAAAATGCCGAGTTTGAAGCTGCCAAAGATCGACAGGGCTTTATTGATGCTAGGTTAAGTGATTTAGAATATAAACTGTCCCGGGCAGATATAATTGATTCCAGGACTCTTCCAAATGATCGTGCTGTATTTGCCAGTTCCGTGGTACTTGAAAATATAGATACCGGCGAAGACGTGAAATATCAGCTTGTGGGGCCGGATGAAGCGAATATCGAAAAAGGACGCATTTCTGTCCATTCGCCGCTTGGGAGAGAGATCATCGGGAAAAAACCTGGAGACGAGATAATTCTCCAGGCTCCTGGCGGGAAAAGGTTTTATGAACTGGTAGAAATTCTGTAGATTTATACGGGATGAGCGAAGCAAACTAAGTTCTTTTCGATCATTATGAAATGATAAATATAAATATTAACGGAGGATTTTGTGGCTCGTATTACAATAGAGGATTGCCTGAAGCGGGTGAAAAATCGTTTTTTACTTGTCAATATGGTGGCCAAGCGTGTAAGACAGATCCGCGAGGGATCGGAATATCTTGTGAGTTCACCTAAAAATGAAGATATTGTTGTTTCAATGCGTGAGATCGCTGCCGGAAAAATTTCCATTAAAGAAGATGAAGAGGAAAGTCAGTAAAGGACCCATACATATCTTTTGTCAAAAAGCAGCAATACATACAAGGTGATTAACAGAGATGTGGGCAAAGCTCTGCACCGGTATGATATGATATCCGACGGGGATAGAGTTTTAGTGGCGCTTTCAGGCGGCAAGGACAGCTTGACCCTGATGTGGGTTTTAAGTGAGCGCCTGCCCCGTATCCCCATAAATTATAAGTTATTCGCCGTGTATGTTGATCCGGGATTTGAGGATGGGTATAGTAAATCTTTTTCAGAATATTGTAAAAAAACCGGTTTTGAACTAAGAGTCGAACATACGGATTATGGAATTTTAGCACATAGCTCTAGGAATAGGGAAAATCCATGCTTTTTATGTTCCCGGTTGCGAAGAAAACGACTATTTGAAATTGCGGATGAACTTGGATGTAATAAACTGGCCTTCGGTCATAACAAGGATGATATCATCGAAACCCTGTTTTTGAACATATGCTATGCCGGGGAGATAAGTACTATGCTTCCTTCCCAGTCTTTTTTCCAGGAAAGGTTCACATTAATAAGACCTCTATCCTTTGTTGATGAGGACGTTATAAGACGTTTTGCACGAGAAAAAGGTTACCCGGCTTTTGTTAATTCATGTCCAACCTCAAAAGTTTCGAAACGACAGGAGATAAAAACGTTTTTGAAGCAGCTTTACAGAAGTAACAGGAAAGTAAAGGGGAATATTTTTAGAGCAATGAGTCATGTAAAAAAAGAATATTTACTCATATGAAAGATATTCAGAATCAGCACGATAATCGCAACATACCTATCAACAAGGTCGGCATAAAAGATCTTAGATATCCCATAACCGTACTAGACCGGAAAAACAGAATTCAACACACGGTAGCGTCGATATGTATGTATGTTGATTTGCCCCATGAATACAAGGGGACCCATATGAGCCGATTTGTGGAAATACTACACATGTTCCACCCAGAGGTTGCACTAAAAAAAATTTCCGGAATCCTTGAGGAGATGAAAAAATATTTAAATGCAGCATCGGCAAATATTGAGGTGACGTTTCCCTATTTTATTAAAAAAGAATCTCCGGTCAGTAAAACTGTGGGTTTGATGGACTATTTATGCAGTATTTTAGGGTCAAGCAATTCGGAGGGTAAAACCGACATTGAATTAGTCGTTGTTGTTCCCATCTCTTCTGTTTGTCCCTGTTCAAAGGAGATCAGTGATGCAGGCGCTCATAATCAGCGAGGAAATGTCCGGTTAAGCACACGATTTAAAAAATTTGTCTGGATCGAAGATATGATCGAAATGGTGGAAAAATCCGCTTCATGCGAAGTATATTCCATTCTGAAACGGGCTGATGAAAAGCATGTGACTGAAAAGGGGTATGCCAACCCGAAGTTTGTCGAGGATATTGTGCGGGATATCGCTGAAAAATTGAAAAAGGACAGCAATATCACCTGGTTTTCCGTGAGCGCTGAAAATTTCGAATCCATTCACAACCACAGTGCTTATGCCTCTATTACAAACGGGCAACGTCCACGTCTTTAATCCAGGTCATGCAAAAGTATATCCATGATCGGTTTCGTTGACTTTCCCGGAGTATTTAACAACACCACAAAACAATACAACTCTCCTTTCGCATTTTCAACATAACCGGCCCTTGTATTGATTCCCTTAAGGGTCCCGGTTTTGTAAAACGCTTTGCCCGACCGGCGCATAATAGAATGGTACGGTTCAAATACTTTAAGGATTTTGTAAAGGCTTTTTGCTGAAATCCGGTTTCTTCGTGATATTCCGGAGCCCTCCACAATGATAAGGTCCTCGATCTTGAGATTGTTCTTTGCGTAAGTCAATGCTGTGCGAATACCTTTGTCCAGGGTTCCGGGAGGACCGTAAACCTTTGCTCCTGTGACAATAAGCAACTGGTTGGCTATAAAGTTATTCGAATATTCAAGAAGCTTTGATACGACCTGTATAAATGAGTACCCGGAAAGGTATCTGAAAATGAGTTTGTCGAAATTTTTTTTAACCCTTCCCATCCGGATTATCCCGTTTGATTTTATTCCTTGTTTTTTCAAGAAATATAAAAAAAGATGGCCGGCATAGAGTGTAAATTCATTTTTTTGGGGGGAAAGTATAATCCTTCCCCGGTCCATGGCAGATGCAGATATTCTTGACAGTACAAACGGCAAAAGAGGGGTCTGAGTTTCGGCACTGACATAGGCTCCATTTTTGTCTCGTCTGAAGTTAACCGTGTTAAAATTTACGCACAAAGCTCCGTTAGGTGCATCGTAGGGTTCGTAAGTAGACGCAACTCCGGGAATTAAGACAGGGTCCTTGAAATATGAACCATCCAATACCAGGTCGTTAATGTTTTTTAATTTAGTGTCAAGCCTGGGGGTGAGATTGTTAACGATTTCCATCAGCGTTTCCGAAATGAGAAGGGGATCACCATATCCTTTTATTTTGAGATTAGAATTTTGATCCTGGTAGAACTCTGTAGCAAATTTGTATTCCGGACCAAGATAATGGAGGGCTACAAGGGCGGTGAAAATTTTCAGGACAGAGGCTGGAACAAGTTGCATACCGGCATTTTTTGAAAAAACAATCCGGCCTTGGGGGTTTGCAACCAGAATTGCGTCATGATCTCCGATAAGATTGTTTAACTCATCGAGCTTTTGGGCATAAAGATTTTTTGTCCATACAAATTGAAAAAAACAAAAAAGAATCAGAAAAATAAATATAGCTGATTTGAAAGAATTACCGGTTTTTGATGTGAACTGCATGAGTTGATGTTTATTTTGATCTTGGAAACCTATTACTGTGGGCCTCCGACTCCGCTTCTCTCCAAGGCGTAGGATCGCGCCTTTACGAGCCGGAGGCCAGCCCGTAGGGCTTACAGGCCGGAGGGTAGAGCCTACGCCTCGGAGAGCCGGTTCAGAGTTATCCGGCTCTGCCTGAAGAAACGCTGCAAGAGTTTGAAATGTTATTATGAAATAATTTAATTTCATGAGGAATTCGGGCTATTTGCTTTCCACAATGAGCGTTACCGGTCCGTCATTGATCAAATATACATCCATCATGGATCGGAACCGGCCGGTTTTTACGGAAACACCTTTTTGCCGGACCTGATCGATAAATCGTTCGTAAAGTTTGACAGCCTGATCCTGCCCGGCGGCGTGGACAAACGATGGTCGCCGGCCTTTTTTACAGTCCCCCAGCAAGGTAAACTGAGAGACAACCAGCATCTGACCGCCGGTCGCGAGCAAAGAGCGGTTCATTTTACTGTTTTCATCTTCAAAAATTCTCAAGTTTACAATTTTGTCTGCAAGGTAATCGGCATCCTCGGATTTGTCTGGTTTTGCAACACCTAAAAGTACCAGAAGCCCCTTACCAATTTCACCGACAACCTTGCCTTCTATGATTACGGAACTTGACTTTACTCTTTGTACTACTGCACGCATAATCATACGTCTCGGAATTTCTACAACATATTGTAAATAAAATTATTTATTGATTTTTTTTAGCTATCCTGTCAAGATAGATTTTATCAATTACACGAGGTTACACGGTTTGAAGAAAACCATCATCCATGAAGCGATTCAAAAAAGAAAACTCCCAGACCCTTGAAATAAATATATTTCAAAAGGAACGAATAATATGAAGAAAATGGCGGGGGAATTGCCGGCGGTCAAAAAACATTTAAATATTGTATTAGAAAAAATATCAGAGGGAATTATAGAGATTACTTCTGATGGAAGAATTAATTATGCTAATGAGGCGGCACTCTCCTTTTCTAATATTTCTGAGGAAAACTTGTTAGGTTCCAATTTAGCCGAAATGTTTACCGGAGATGACCGTCAAAAGGTGCTTAAACTTTTAAGAGAAACAGGTGAACAACCAAAAAGCGTAACAAGCGATTCTCCTCTGAGTCTAAACGAGCGTCGGGTTAAGTTAAAAATCCTTTCTATTAATAGTGACAAGTTTATAAGCATCATTATTCTTAATGATGTAACAGAGCAAGAGCGGTCAAAGGAGAAGATGCGGTTATATGACCTTGAACTGAAATTGCACAACCAGGCAAGCCTGGCACTTAATTCCAGCCTGAATCTGGATCATGTCCTCGTCACCGTTCTGGAAGAGGTTCGTGGGTTGATGGATGTTGTGGGTAGCTCTATATGGTTAACTGATGCAGAGACCGGTGACCTGATATGCCGTCAAGCAACCGGTGCTTATGGAGAAACTTTACGCGGCTGGCGCCTGGCACTTGGTGAAGGCCTGGCCGGCTGGGTGGCCAGGCATGGCAAAAGCTTGATTTCACAAGACACTTATACTGATGAACGTCACTATAGAGAAGTTGATCTGCGTATAGGACGGGATATGCATTCAGTTCTGACGGTTCCATTACGGATCAAGGGAGATGTGATCGGAGTTGTTCAGGTGGTGGATATGGAGGCCGGGCGCTTCGAAGAGACAGACCTGAAATTACTGGAGACGCTGTCCGGGTCTGCGGCGATTGCTATTGAGAATGCACGGTTATATGAAAAAGGACAAAAAGAGATTGCCATTCGTAAAAAGACTGAAAAGGCGCTCCGTGAGAGTGAGAATAGATATCGTACGGTTCTTGAAGCAAATCCGGATTCCGTTATTGTTTATGACATGGAGGGGAGGGTAACCTATTTGAACCTAACATTCACAAGGGTTTTTGGGTGGAAACTGGAAGATCGTTTAGGTAAGAAAATGGACATGTTTGTGCCTGAAGAGGATTGGCCTAACACCAAGAGAATGATAGAAAAGGTACTGGCCGGAGAAAATGTTTTAGGCATTGAAACACACCGATACACTAAAGCAGGCAATATTATCCCTGTCAGCATAAGTGGCGCCAGATATAATGATCGTGACGGAAATCCCGCAGGAAGTGTGGTAAATTTACGAGACATTAGTGAGCAGAAAAAGTTAGAAGCTCAGATCCAGCAATTCCAAAAAATGGAGGCAATTGGCACTTTGGCCGGCGGGATAGCCCACGATTATAACAACCTGCTTATGGGTATTCTGGGGAACGTATCTCTCATATCTCTTGATTTTGATCCCAGCCATCCATACTATAAAAAACTAAAAAACATTGAAAAATATGTTCGAAGTGGAGCAGATCTTACCAAACAGCTTCTAGGATTCGCTAAAGGGGGAAAATACGAGGTCAAACCGGTAGACGTAAATGATTTGCTCGAGAAAAGTTCCGAGATGTTTAGTCGAACCCGAAAGGAGATCAGAATTCATAGAAAATATCAAAAAGATATCTGGTCTGTAGAGGTAGATCTGAGTCAAATTGAACAGGTATTGTTAAATCTCTATGTTAATGCCGGACAGGCTATGCCCGGTGGTGGAAATTTATATCTTCAAACTGAAAATGTCACGCTTAATGAGAACTATATCAGGTATTTTTCTGCTAAAAAAGGCGATTATGTTAAGATATCAGTTAAAGATACCGGAGTGGGTATGGATGAAGATACCATAAAAAGGATATTTGATCCTTTTTTTACCACAAAGGACAGGAGCAGGGGAACAGGGCTTGGTCTTGCTTCTGCTTACGGAATAATCAAGAATCATGGGGGTATTATCAACGCTCACAGTATAATAGGGCAAGGATCCACCTTTGACGTTTACCTACCTGCATCACCAAAGAAGATTGTACAAAAAGAAGACCTGAACCGGGTGGCCTTAAAGGGATCTGAAACGGTTCTTCTAATAGATGATGAAGACATTATAATTGATATTGGAGGCCAGATTCTGGAGAGATTGGGCTACCGAGCATTAATGGCCAGAAGTGGAAAAGAAGCGATTGAGATCTATCAGGCAAATAAAAATGAAATTAATATAGTTGTCCTGGACATGATCATGCCTGACATGGGGGGGGGTGAGACCTATGACAGGCTCAAAAAAATAAACCCTGAAATTAAGGTTCTTCTCTCCAGTGGATACAGCATAGATGGACAGGCTTCTGAAATAATGAATCGTGGTTGCAACGGCTTTATTCAGAAGCCATTTAATGTAGAACAACTCTCCAGGAAAATCAGGGAGATCCTAAGCAATGGGTAATTGTCGTTTGACCAAGGGAAAGAGTGCTTTTGTATTCTTGACAATATCCGGAGACAAAAGTATTCTGTAATAGATTTTGATACGTAGCAGAAAAAATTCCATGGAGCAAAATATGGAGAATAATTCCCCCGTTTCTTTTAAAGGACAGTTTTTAATGGCCATGCCTTTATTAGTTGATCAGAATTTTTATCAAACAGTTGCCTGTATTTGCGAATATACTCCGGTAGGCGCTGTGGGAATTGTTATAAACAGGATTCATTCTTCATTGTCCGGGAAGGATATTTTTAATGAACTTAATATAGAGTATACTTCTGACACAGAATCTATTCCGATACATATTGGCGGACCGGTTCATATGGGTGAAATATTTGTTCTCCATAGTCCTCCATTTGGTTGGGAAGGTTGTTTTATGATTACTTCTTCTCTGGCAATGAGCAACACCAGAGATATCTTAGAAGCGGTTGCAATGGGTAGGGGGCCGGAATCTTTTATTATCGCTTTAGGATGTGCAGGCTGGGGCCCGGGACAGTTGGAATCAGAAATAAAGCAAAATGCATGGCTGACCTCTCCCATTTTTGAAGAGATTATATTTAGTATGCCGATTGAGACAAGATGGGAGGAGGCTATGAGAAAGGTAGGAGTAGATCCGGCCATGCTTTTAGCTACATCGGGTAATGCATGAACGATTTACTGTCGCTTAATTACCTAAAACCTAAATCTTAAAACATAACCCGGACAAGCCGTAACCAAGAAATATTTGCCACCAAGACACAAAGACACCCTCCGGGCCGTAGGCCCTATGGGCCGGAGGCAAAGGATTTTATTTTGTTATTCTTTCTTAGTGTCTTTGTGTCTTCTTTTTTACCTCATATATTTCACAAGTATGATTTACCGTAATTTTTAATTTGTTTGATATTCTTTTTGAAATATTCGGACTGATGGCGGCATGGGGGCTTTACTTAATGTAGCGAAAACCATCTATTTGTTCTTTGTTTTTTGTTTTACTTTGTTTTTTGTTTTCTTTTTTTTAAGACAAATTTTGTCTTTCTTTACAAATGCACAGAGCTTAGGATTATAATATTCTTTGCAATTTAAGGGATTATACAGCGGGCATTCAGGATGTTTTTCTGACATAGACTAAGATTTTCCTTCATTATTTAGTTTTTATCCGAAAAAACGGACTTTTACTTATGCGTTACACAAATAATAAATCTATAGCATGAAATCTTAAATTTTACAAGGTATTATGTTCACACCACAAATTTTATCAGCTTTAGGTGTGATTTTTCAGTAAAGATTTATTTATCCCTGAAGCGATAACATTTTCCATGTTACTAAAAAGTTAAAATAAATCACTTTGACAATTAATTTTAATACATTGTAATAAAAAGCGCCAAAGTCAGGATCGTTTTTTATATAGAATTCCAAATGTTTTATCAAAATAAACAATTTCACTTGAAATGGATACATTTAACTCACTAAAAAAAGAACTCCTACAGATAAACCAGGATATCTCGGCCCTTTTTTCTGATGCCGGATCGATAACCGGGATGTCTGATCATTCCTTTACAGATTGGCAAAAGACGTGTAGCAATATTTATAAACAGATGTCAGAACAAATTATTCGTGTTGCCGTTGTGGGAACCATCAAGTCCGGTAAAAGTACATTTATAAATGCGCTTTTCAAGGGCGATTA
>JAYEFV010000325.1:0-10758 GCA_034658755.1 Thermodesulfobacteriota bacterium
CCATCCATAAACGGCATCTTTCGGCCCCCGGCGGCGTTCTCGCTCGTTTTCAATCCTCGAAATAGCGAGCTATGCCTGCGGTTGAAAACTCGTTCGGGCCTTGCCGGAAACCAAAATCTACCATTTATGGATGGACACTAGATGGCAATTGTTTAGATGTACATTCCAGCTTGCGTTTGGTAATGAAAACTTAAAAAACGGGTGAGCAGAGATTATGAGTATAACAAAGAAAAGGCAGTGCAATCAGCTTCACAATAGAAAGAATTTTGTAACAGCCGTTGTCGCAAATAATGCCGGAGAGATTTTTGACCTTAACGGATATGCTGCCGTGGGTATGGCCGGTCCTTCCCTGGTCCCCCTGACGCTCGATGAAACGATCAATATGCCTTTTGGCGGGGAACTCATGTATATGCCGGATAGAAAGCCGATCTTATACGATATGGAAAACAGCAGGCTCGAGATTGTGGGGGAAAATCCATATGAACCCGGTGAAATGATATTCCCGGTTGCCGCGTTTAATTCGCCCGGCTATGTTATTTCTTATATAAGCGCTTATAGGGAAAACAACGGCGCAGGATATCTACCCCTTTTTTCATACGGTGCTGTAGGATGGCACAGGGGGAGGTTCAGATCTGCCGTGATACGGGTGGACAAAGAAAGGCGGCAGGATTTGAGACTGATGAAACCCGAAGGTGTCATTGACGGAATTCGACGGATGAAAAAGAAGATGCCGGATAACAGGCTAAGGAAGCATCTGGAAAAATGTGCTTTGGAATACGGTTGTCCGGCGGCCAAAAATTTCTTTCTCGGAAGATACGAAGCACCGCTGCCCACGTCCGAAAACTGTAACGCCAGATGCCTGGGTTGCTTGTCGTTACAGCACGATGGCGAGATTCCGCACAGCCAGGACAGAATTTCTTTTAAACCATTACCTGAAGAGATTGCAGAAGTGTCTCTTGAACATATAGGTCGGGTGAGGAGAAGTGTTGTCAGTTTCGGGCAAGGGTGTGAGGGAGAGCCCTTGCTGGCGGCCGATGTCATTGTGCCGGCCATAGAAAAGATACGTTCGGTTACCGGTCGCGGCACAATTAACATGAATACCAATGGAAGCAGACCCGATATTCTGAAAAAACTCTTTGATGCGGGTCTTGACAGCATCCGTATAAGTATCAACAGTTTTAGAAAAGAATGCTATGATGCATATTTTCGACCCAGGGGTTATGGTTTTGCTGATGTGTTAAAAAGCATAGACATTGCAATTGGCCGGGGCAGATTTGTATCTGCAAACTATCTCAACTGTTCCGGATTTACCGATACTCCGGAAGAAGTGCAAGCACTGACCCGGTTGTTAAATCAGTATCCCATAAACATGATCCAGTGGCGGAATTTAAATTTTGATCCTGTAAGATATTGGAATGTCATGTCGAATGCTGCAACGCATGGAACTCCTTTGGGAATGCAAAATGTTCTCCGACAAATTAAAGAATCATTTCCGAATATAACATACGGTTATTTTAATCCGCCAAAAGAAAAGTTTACCCTAACCCGGATAAACCGGAACCAAAAATATTTGCCACCAAGACACTAAGACACAAAGGAGATATTAATTATTCTTTCTTCGTGCCTTGGTGCCTTTGTGGCTAAACGTTTACTGCAGATTTTAGGTATGAAATGGATAGAAACAAAGGTGGTTTTTGATTTCCATGATAAGCAATTGGCCATAGATCTTATTGCCGATATTTTTTATGAATTGGGGACAACGGGGCTGGTTGTAGAAGATCCGGATATTGATCATCCGGAAGATTGGGGGAAAGATGCAATACAGCCTGAACATTATGCGGTGACAGGCTATTTGCTCCATGATGAGCAGACTGAAAAACAGCTTGAAATAATTGAAAACCATCTGGCAAAGCTTGAAAAGAAAAACGGGATTATATGTAAAATTGTTTATTCTGATGTTAATGAATCAGACTGGGCACATGTATGGAAAGCCCATTTCCGGCCGGAGAAAATAACAGACAATATCGTGGTAAAACCCACATGGAGGGAATATTCCGGAAATCATGATGACATTATCCTTGAGATCGATCCGGGCATGGCATTTGGCACCGGAACCCATCCCACAACCGGTATGTGCATTGCAATGATTGAAAAATATCTGAAAAAGGGTGATTTTTTTCTGGATGTGGGAACCGGTTCAGGCATCCTTATGGTTGCAGCAGCAAAGCTTGGAGCAGGCAGAGTATGGGGCACGGACAATGATGAAGTTGCCGTGGATGTGGCCTGTAAAAATTTGATACAAAACAGAATAGCAAAAGCAACCTTCAATGTCATCACCGGCAATTTTATGGAAAAGGTTGCGGCACGATTTGATGTTGCTGCTGCCAATATAACGTCAAAGAGTATTTTAATTCTACTTGACGACATCAAAAAAGTTATGGTCAAAAAAGGCACAGTTATCTGCTCGGGTATTATTGAAGAGGATAAGAATAAAGTTATAGAGAAGATGGAAAATTTGGGTTTTGAAGTAATCGAGATACTTACAAAAGAAAACTGGGTTTCGATTGCCTGTAGGTTGCGTTAAAATATACCGGCACCATTTCGGCAACGCCGATTGAATAACAAATAGATCTAATGATGACGCATTAGTAAAAAGTCGTCACCCCGGCAAAAGCCGGGGTCCAGGTCAGTCATAAGTTTCTAAAAACACTGGATTCCGGCTTTAGCCGGAATGACAAAAAATGATGTTTTTTGACTTTTTACGGAACTATCAATTATGAAACTCAGAAAGTACTTGTTTCAGGATATCCTCAATCCCTTGAATAGTCTCTAATACTTCCCGAGATGCTTGCCCCTGTGTGCAACTTTTCTAATGATTAGAAGAAGCGGCGGCATTGGTTTCAGGTTTAGTACGGTAAACCACCGGGCCTTTTGAATCCCGCCGCAAGCGATAAGTTCGATCTTTCAGCTTATATCCATCCGAAACGGTTAGGCCATGACGATACTATTCATTTTGAGGGACGGCCGAAGAATGATGGTCGATGATATACCACTCACCATCCCCGTCCTTGCGATAAACAAACGTATAACGAGCGGGTATGCTCATCATTTTACCATCTTTTTCATAAAAAAATGTGTAATAACCAGAGTTTACAGCGATGTCGCCATACACTCTTACCATGGGTTTGTAGTAGATGGCATTTAAATTTTCCAACCCCATGAAATGTTCAAAATAATTCTTTGTTCCTTCAGGAGTTGTCCGCACAAAAGGGGAAACCGTGCCCCAGAAAACGGCATCTTTAGCATACAATTTTGACACCGTCTCCGGATCAGTGGTGGTGACGGCTTCGATCCATTTGTCCATTGTCTTCAGGACGGACTGTTGTTCTTCAGTGAATTGTCGGGAAACGCCCTTTTGATCTATTAAAATGTCAGTTTTTTCCATGTAAGCCTCTCCTTTTTATTTAATTTAATTAATTTCCATCCAGAAATGGCCCTTTTCCGCAATCTCTGCGTCAATCTTCGGAATCACTTGTGCGGCGTACAACTTGTACGCCTCCGCGTAATTCCTTGATTTCCTTGACCTTGCGAAAAATTGCTCATTTCTGCATTGGAAACTTAATTTGTGCCCAATATAGATTTATGGATAGGCACTAATTAAAAAACTGTCACAATATATTCATAAATTCTCTACCCGTCTAATAACACAACAAACCGATCGTTTCAACTCAAACTATCAGGTGCTCTTTATGATAAATTTGGGCTAATAATCTTCGGCTAAAAGATGTACATTCCCTATATGGACATTTCGCAGGCCGGCCTTTTCGGCAGCATCACGGCAACGGAGTGCATGAGACCTGGACGTGGTGGGAAGATCGTTGAGATAAAATTGCGGGTAAAATGCCAGCAGACTGTAGGGGATTTCCGGATGGAGGCTTGAAATAAACCCTGCGATTTCAGAAACTTCGGATTTATCCACGTATCCCGGAACCAGTAGCGTGCTGGCGATAAGCAACGGCGGTTTTGGTCTTTTTGTTATCCATCCGGCCAGGGTTCGGAAATTTTCCATGGTTTTTGTATTGGTTACCCCGCAAAGGGCGTGGTGAATGCCAGGGTCCCACGCCTTAAGGTCGAACTTGATGCACCCGCCGGATTTTAAAGACAGATCCGCCATCATTGTCAAAAAAGGCTCCTGCATGGCTCCGTTGGTTTCCCAGCATATTCGCAGGATACGGCCACGGGCGTTTTTAAGGGCTATTTTGGAAGTTTTTATGGCATGGAGGATCTGAGGTGTGGGATCACCCCCAAAATAGCAGATACAGTTGGTTTTTTTGTCTACGGCCCCGGCAAGGTTTTTTGCGGTGATCTTTTTAGTAGAAAATGTGTGTTCCTTAAAATGGTAGTTTTGACAGTACAGGCAATTAAATGCACAAGCATGGTAGAATACGGCCAGATTCCTGTAGCCGTGCTCAGGTCCTTTTGAAACCGCATATCTGGGATATCCGCAGCCGGTGCCGGCGGGGCAGACAAAATTACCGACGCAGTTTGTGGGAAGGGGATCGTAATAATAATACAGATTTCCCTCGTGAGGCCTTCCGCCATGGATCCTCCCGTTTTTCACTCGCCGCAACCCGCAAAAACCGGTTCCATTTTCAGGAATCCGGCAGTTATGGACGCACAGACCGCAAAGAATGCCGTGATCTGCTCGGGGAGGATCTTCCGGGAGGCCGTAAGCCCTTCGGCTGTGCCGGTGAACATTTTTAATTTGCGGCCAGACACTATCGAATTGGGCTCTGATACAGTCGTCACAAAATCCGATTGTATTTGAAATCGTTTTCGCACTTTTTTTACAAAAATTGCATGTACCCATAAAAATAAATTATAATTGATATATGATTGGTTTTCAATTAACTTCTACTTAAAACCTGCATCAATTGCAGAATTTAGGTTCTGTGTTATGAAATGGGTTATTGTCTCAACGGTTTTATTCCTGGTGGGGTGTGCCATTTGCCTCGGAAGTATGGTAGAAGAGGAAATATTCATGATTGACATGGAAAAAACATCTGAACGACTACAGGGTCACCTCAGGATGTTGACGCAGACCATTGGTGAACGCAGTGTCTTGTTGCCTGAAAATCTTAAAAAGACTCAAGAATACATCGAAAAATTCTATCAAGACATCGACATACCGGTACATTGCGAACCCTACCCATACCGGAATTATACGGTTGCAAATGTGGTGGCGGAAATCTCTTTTTGTGACACTCCCACAAAACATTTTATTTTAGGAGCACATTATGATTCGGTGGCAGGGACGGTGGGTGCCGACGACAATGCCAGCGCCATCGCCGTTCAACTGGAGACCGCCCGGCAATTAAACGCACTGAAAGGTAATCAAGAACTGGACCTGGCGGTGAAATTCGTTTCGTTTACTCTGGAAGAACCGCCGGCTTTTGGCACACGGCATATGGGAAGCAGGGTATATGCAATGAAGGCCTGGAAAGAAAAAGAAAAGATAGACGGTATGATTTGCCTGGAAATGGTGGGCTACACTTGCCATGATCCGGGTTGCCAGAACTATCCGTTTCCGTTGATGTTTTTAGGCTATCCCAAGCAGGGAAACTTTATCGGCATTGTGGGCAATGTAAGTTCTAAAGGTTTTACAGAGGCGTTATACCGGGCTTTTTCCGAAAACCCGGATCTTCCCGTGGTGAAACTAACAGTTCCATTGGGAGGGTACCTGCTTCCTTCTGTGAGACTCAGCGACCATTCTTCATTCTGGGATCGGGGGTATAAGGCTGTCATGATTACAGATACGGCATTTTTCCGAAATCCCCATTATCACCGGGCATCAGATACCATGGACAGGCTGGACTACGGCTTTATGGCCGAGTTGGTGAAGAGTTTGCTTCTATTCTTTTGTTCTCAATGTCGGTAAAACGTTTCGGAAATTTTACAATTGGTTGAAATTAAAGATCTTTTAATGGCAATCTGTTTATGTCATCGACATGGAAGAATGGAATGTTGGAATACTGGAATATTGAGGGTAAGAGCGGAAATAAACAATTTAAATTGTCAAAAACTCCTTTCCTTCAACTTCGTTCAGGACAAGCTCACCCATCACTCCATTATTCCAATTGTGAGCGAAGCGAACTAACTTGTATGTTAATGGACGAAGATGATTTGACACGGTTTAACTCGTTAAAGGGAGCCTTCTTGTCAGGTTTGGTATTTCCAGGCCTAGGTCAGGTTGTTCTAAAACACTACAAGCGGGGTGCTGTCATAATACTTACGGTTTTGGTGAGTCTGTCCGTAATTGTAATAGAAGCAGTGCAAAAAGCCTTTGTCATCCTCAGAAAGATTGAGTCGGAGGGTGGGACAATTGATATGAATACAATTTCAAACGCAGCCACCCAGGTATCCACCAGTTCTGACAGCCTCATATTCAGTTTCGCTTTGTTATTGATAAGTTTCTGCTGGATTATTGGGGTTGTTGACGCCTTTAGAATTGGAAAGAAAAAGGACATAGAACAACAATCAACGAGTCAAGTTATACAATCGCTTCGCGATTCTATATAACGCCTGCCCGCAACGCTCTCGCCCGTCTGCCTCGCGAGCTCTTGGCAAGCGGGCAGGCTTGTGAGGCGGGCGGCGTCGCCGTTCTAAAAAAGGAAATTCCTATACTATCAAGTCATTGAAATCCTGACATAACCAAAACATCAATAAAAACACAGATGGAAAACTTAAGCGATGCCAAAAGGAACATTCCGCTTTTATGAGGAATTAAATGACTTTCTTCCAAAGCACAGAAGAAAAACTGATTTTGAAGCAAAGTTTAAAGGAAAAAGGTCAATAAAAGATATGATAGAAGCACTCGGAGTTCCTCATACAGAAATCGACCTTATTTTGGTGAATGGAAATTCGGTAGATTTTAATTACATTCTCCAAGATGAAGACCGAATAAGCGTATACCCTGTTTTTGAATCCCTCAATATTGCAAATGTTACCCTGCTCAGAAAAATTCCGCTTCGCAGGAACAAATTTATAGCTGATATCAACCTTGGGGATATAGTTAAATATATGAGAGTCCTGGGACTTGATTTATATTACGATCCCTTACTTTCCACTCGTGAAATAATTGAAATATCCAAAAGAGAAAACAGAGTAATACTAACCAAGAGCAGAAAGCTCCTTAAATTCAAAGATGTAAGCCATGGAATTTTTATACGCCCTGGTACAACCACAGAACAGATAAGACGAATCATAGATTACCTGGATATTAAAGATGATACTTCCGTAAAAAGTAAAAAGTTAAACGTGAAAAGTCTATATGCTGTGTAATATTGCCTCTTAATGTATTAAATGTAGTCTTTTTACATTTCACTTTTCACTTTTTACTAATGCGTTAAAGATAACATAAAGCCTTTTTCAAGATGTCTTCGTTGCAACACTCTATTAAATATCGTACTAAAGGAAAAAATCTTAGATAGAATTCCTCCAAAGACAAAAGAGTTCTACAGACGGAATCAATCACCTGCCGCGTAAGCGGCTTACTTGAACCACCGCCTGGAGCAGACGTGGAAAACTTTGGCGGTTTGCGTTAAAGTCTTTGGTTCGCGGTAAGTTCAGGCCTGCTGGTTACCCGCAACGTTGGCCTAAAATAACCCTTGACTACATTATAAAAGATGGCTATACTTCGGATATACATAAGGGGGTAATCACATGCTTGCAAAAATTCAAAAATGGGGAAACAGTCAAGGGCTGCGCCTTGCCAAGCATTTGCTCGCAGATGCACACATCGATGTGGGCGATGAGGTGGATATTGCGGTAAAAGACGGCAATATTATCATCTCACCAGCAAAAAAGAAACGTGGGCGGCACAATCTGAAGGATCTTGTGGCGCGTATTCCTGAAAAGTACCAAACCAGCGAAGTTGACTGGGGTGAGCCGGTCGGTAAGGAGGCCTGGTAAATGGCTGCTTATATCCCCAAGCAAGGTGATATCATCGCAATCACTTTCGATCCACAATCCGGTCATGAACAGAAAGGACGTCGCCCTGCTTTTGTTGTTAGCAAGGACCTGTTCAACCGCAGCACAGGCTTGGCTATTGTATGTCCAGTTACAAACACAGAGCGTGGTTTCCCCTTTCACGTGCCTATTCCGAAAGACAGTAAGCTGACGGGCTTTATTATGGTTGAGCAAGTTAAATCGGTCGACTTCCTTTCTCGTCGCGCTAAACGAATCGAACACGGTAATGATGAACTGCTGTCAGACGTGCTTTCTATATTAGATGCCTGCATCTATTAACCGGCCAACATCTATATGGCCTTAGCTTGTCAAGAAAAAACTTCTCCTAATTCCACGAAATTCGCGATGTCTTGAACTTGAACTTTTTACTTTGCCGTCTCAATTTTGACTTTTTACGCGTTCATCAAATTTATAAATGGACAAAGATGATTTGACAAATGGTAAAAACAGGATTTATTTGACCTGACACCAGCAAAGTATGATATCTGTATGCATATCATGCAAAAAGGATTCAGGTGAGAGAAACTGCAATCATTACCGTTGTGGCGATTAACCTCTTTATCTTGGTGAGATATTGTTGGCTGATCTGGAGAGAGAGGATCAAACCCGTCATGGCCATGTGGGTTTTCTTCTCCATCGCAGTGGGTGGCAGTTTAGTCACCTATCTGTCTGCAGGAGACTACGGTCTCCTCGACAATATCCTGAACACCTCGGATCTTGTCTTGGTGGTAACAGTTTCAGTGTTCATATTCATATTCGGTGACCGAAGCACTCGATTCAACAGGTTCGATCTCGGCTGCCTTATCGCAGTTTTGGTCATCGTGGCGTTCTGGCTTATCTCTCAGCATAACGTTGTGTCCAATGTTTCGATCCAGGTGATTCTCGTCATCGCCTATTTTCCGGTGATAAGCAGGATATGGAAGTCCAACGAGCACACGGAATCATTTGCTGCTTGGATCTGCCTGTTTTTGGCTCCATGCATTTCACTGCTTTCGAGCAAAGGCGTCTTGGCCACCATTTATTCATTGAGAGCGATAATCTCGACTTCAGTCTTATTGGCGTTGATGGTCAGAGCCGAGCTGAAGCAAAGAAATGACAGGGAAAGCAAGCCAGCGATCTGTAATGGAAAGTCCCCTAGAGCGGCAGGCTTTCGGTAAAAAGGCAAAGCAATTTAATAGAATGACCCATTCAAAATTGCAGATTACTCCAACATAGTTGTCGGAATTAAAGGCCATCAAAACCTGTGATATCATCAATCCCAGTTCTTGAGGCTACGGTGGTGCTTTATGCTCTCTTGAATTTTAAGGTTGGTTCGTTGGTTATGGAGATATTGTCAAATCAAGTAGGGCTGGGACAATTTATGCAATACAGAAGCATGTCTTTTTCATTAATACACTCCCTTGCCGACACAAGACATCAAATAGTCTTGATCCACTTTAGTGGGCGCAAAGACTCCCACATTTCCCAGACGTATATTCTCAAGTCCGGTTGCCTTTACCCGGTTATATGCTTCAATCATTTCCCACACGGCAGGTCTGGCAAACTCCTTCATGCGGTATTCAGGAAAAAAAGCCAGGATGGTAAACGGGATGGAACGATCCACTTGTTTAAGGCTCCGGGCGATATTTTCGAGTTGGTCGGTTTCAACAAGACCGGGAATATAGAGGGATAAAACTTCCAGTACAAAATTTCGGTTGAGGATTTTTTCCGGCAGTCTCAAAATAGCCTCATTGGAACATCCGGTAAGCCATTTGTGCGTATCGGGGTTATACGCTTTAATGTCGAGCCAGAAGGCATCCACACCACAATCGCGCAAATAATCGAGATTTTGCGAGGTAAGCCCGTAACCGTTGGTTTCGACCAATACCCAGAGCCTTGTATGCTTATGGATTAACCGTGCACATTCTCCATAGAATTCGGGACAGCAGGTCAGGTCACCACCGGTAAAAGCGACGATATTACGCACAGGGCCGAACCCCTGTGGCCCCAGTACAATCGATTCGGGGCTAAGCATACCCGGACACGAACTCGACTGTCTCCCGTAAAGTACACAACTCCCGCAGCACCGGCAGGTATTATGGGCATGCCAGGCGGTTGCTTTGGACCTGGGCTCTGTCAGTGTTACCGACTTTTCGTAGTCAATCGCCTCTTTTAGGATTTCCCTGGGTGTGTACCAGGTACCGTTTTTTATCTTGCTGAAAGACCAGGAATGACATTTCCGGCAAGAAAAGTTACATCCCGACTGATAAATGGAAAGGTAGTTTTCCGGGCGTGACAGATGAATCGAGGTAATCAACCGATATGTTTGGTTGTTTTCATATTTTAATGTGGCTTTACAGGCCAGTTCACGTTTTCCTTGGACTTGGACCAGGCAGCTTCCAGGAGAATACCCCTGTTCTTTTAACCTGCAAATAGAGGATTGCACTTTATCATATTTCTCTGTCATAACTATATAGGTGCTTAATTGTAAATTTTGTGCATTTTATGGCAAAAAAATGCTTAACCAATTAAGTGTGAAATGCCTAAAGTGATCTAAAGTGCTCTCCGAGCTGGAGGCCTAAAGTTAAGGAATACTTCCAATTTGTATAAAAGCCGGAGCGTAGCGACTCCTTAACTTTGATGATCTCGTAAAAAGTCGAAAAACACCCTTTTTTGTCATTCCGTCCCGGATCAGGGTCCGGGATGACGGCCAAGCCGGAATCCAGTAAATTCAATGGCTTCTGGATGCCG
>JAYEFV010000326.1:0-10749 GCA_034658755.1 Thermodesulfobacteriota bacterium
TAGATCTTTATTCCATTGAAATAATTCTTGTGCTCATTTTTGCCGTGTCCATTGCACAGGCTGTCCTTTCCACCAAAATTCCTGATATTCAGATTAAAAAACAGACCTCTTTTGCCGTAAATGTCATAGTTCTTCTAAATCCGCGTTTTACTGTTTTTTTGTTCTGTGCATTTTTAATGCTGGTGAGCCATGGAACATATTATGGTTTCTATTCCATTCATCTTGAAAACCTGGGATACGGTAATACATTTATCGGCATTTCATGGGCTCTGGCATCGATTGCCGAAATTCTGGTTATGATAAAATCAGACAGCATATTCAAACACTTTTCCATGGATAATGTTCTGGTCTTTTCATTCATGGTGGCGGCCTTAAGATGGTTTGGACTCTTTTTTGCGGTATCTCCGTCCGCACTCCTGCTTTTACAGATTTTTCACGCGGTTACCTACGGCACGTTTCATGTGGCAAGTATTCTATACATTGATTCATTAACGCCTGATGAGACCAAGACACTGGGACAGGCAGTAAATAATGCGATAACCTATGGGCTTGGCTTAATGGTTGGATTTTTCATTAACGGCTATCTGTTTGAAACCATGGGTTTGTTTAGGCTGTTTATGATAAGCAGCTTCATTGCCCTTGGCGGGGGTGTGCTCTTAAAATGTTCTCAGGTTATGTATCGCAGGGCCGACTTAAGTTAGGGCCTTTGGAAATCGCAACGTTAACGTAACGACGTCTCGGAAATTCTACAACTTATCGAAAATAAAAGTTTTTAATGGTAACCTGTCAATGTTTATAAAACAACTTAGCGCTTATGGGGCGAAGCCCCTAAGTTCTGTATGGACTCGTAAAGAAATATTAGAAAGTTAAAACCTTGTCCGCTTCCATGGCTAATTCATAAAGATCATCCATCCAGGCTATGGGACAGGAGCTTGATCCCTCCAGACCGTGGGATTTCATACATACCCCTCAGACATAAAAATCGCCTTGGAACTGGTTGACCTGTTCCATCACGTTGAACTGTTCGTTACTGCTCTGTTCAAAAAGAACCCCTTTCCCCAGCATGAATACACTGACGTCATCCCCCTTTTTAACTGCCACATTGGATAATCTCATGGCATTGTATATGGTTTCAGCGTCTTCGGTGGAAATAATAAACAGTACGTTCATGGCAGCCCGTCTTTATTTAGAGCTATAAAGTTATTAAAATTCGCCTGTTCATTCAAAACAAAAGCAACCCTGTATTTTGCTTTACAACAATGATAGTTTTATTATATGGTTATAGGTTGACATTTTATTTTTATCAAGGTAAATAAAATTCGCTTTGTTCGAGTTTGGTACTATGTATGAAGCTGGCGCTAAGCAGGATTGCCTGAATTTGCATATCTGAATCAAGGATTTTCTATGAATGATGAGTTAACTCCGGAAGAAAAAGAGGCTCTAAAGCATGTTGCCTCAAAACTTGAATCCTTTGAAAAGCAAAGAGGAAATCTTATCCCAATTCTCCAAATGGTCCAGGAAAAGCTTGCCTATCTCCCCACCGAAGCCATAAAAATAGTTTCGGAACACCTCGAAATTTTCGAATGTGAAGTTTATGGGGTTGCAACATTTTATAACCAGTTTCGATTTCATCCCCCGGGCAAACATCCGATCAAGGTTTGTCTGGGTACTGCCTGCCATGTTAGAGGTGGTGGCATTATCCTTGAAAATTTTGAACGAAAGCTTGGCATTCATGCCGGTGAAACCACGCCTGACAGAGAATTCAGTGTTGAAAAGGTCGCCTGTGTGGGATGCTGTGCGTTAGCGCCCGTGGCCATTATTGATGAAACCGTTCATGCTCATATGGCGCCCAGCAAGGTGGAAGGACTTCTTATGCGGATTGAAATAGAAAAAGAAATGGAAGAAAGAACAAAGATAAAAGATGAATCAGGCCGGTAATGAAAAAATAGATCAGATATTCAACGGCATTTATAAAGAAGCCGAGAAACGTCGAAATGAATTCAGGGAGTCTCCGGTTCCTAAAATACATATTGGCATGGCCACCTGCGGCATTGCCTCCGGCGCCCTGGAAACCAAAAAAGCATTTGAAGAAGCTCTTGATGAATACAATATCGAAGCCCGTATCCATACGGTAGGATGTTTGGGCCATTGCTATGCAGAACCGGTGGTTGTTATAGACCATCCGGACTCGGGATTTCCACCGATTTTCTATCACGAGGTTAACGCGGGCAAGGCCAAGATGCTCGTGAAACTTTTTTTAAAAGAAGGAGATCCCAGATTCGAACACGTTTACGGGGCCATGGAAGAAAACGATCTGATTCCTTCGGTAATGGAATTTACCAGATTTAACCAGGAAAAGCGTGTGGTCATGGAAAAATGCGGGCGTATTGATCCGGAAGACATTTACGACTACATTGCCCAAGGCGGATATTCAACCCTTGTCAAGGCCTTAAAACTTGATCCCGATGAGATCATCAAAGAAGTACAGAATTCCGGTTTGAGAGGAAGAGGCGGTGCGGGATTTCCCACCGGCAGAAAATGGGAACTGGCGAAAAGTGCAGGAGAACAAGAAAAAATAGTGATCTGCAATGCAGACGAAGGAGACCCCGGCGCCTATATGGATCGAACCATCCTGGAAAGCAATCCGCATCAGGTCATCGAAGGCATGGCCATTTGCGCGTATGCGGTGGGAGCGAAGAAAGCGATCATTTATGTGAGGGCGGAATATCCGCTTGCTGTCAACATAGTCACAAAAGCGATCCGACAGGCAACAGAACTGGGTCTTTTGGGAAAATCGGTTTTGGGAAGTTCCTTTGATCTTAAGATTGATGTGTTTCGGGGATCCGGGGCGTTTGTCTGTGGTGAGGAAACGGCCCTGATCCGATCCATTGAGGGGTATAGAGGTATGCCCCGGCACCGTCCACCGTATCCGGTTCAAAAAGGTCTGTGGAACAAGCCCACGGTAATTAACAATGTAAAAACCCTGGCCTCGGTTCCTCCTATTCTGGATCATGGCGCCGACTGGTACAGAGGAATCGGCACCGAAAACACTCCGGGCACCGCTATTTTCTCCGTGGTTGGCAATGTGGTTCACGCGGGTTTGGTGGAAATACCCATGGGCGTGTCTTTAAGGTCCCTTATTTTCGATATCTGCGGCGGTATTCCGAATAACAAAAAATTCAAGGCCGTTCAAATCGGCGGACCGTCCGGGGGTTGCCTTAATGAGGATTTTCTGGATACCCACATTGATTTCGATTCTCTGACCGAAGCCGGGGCAATGATGGGATCCGGGGGCATGGTGGTCATGGATGAGGATACCTGCATGGTGGAGGTGTCCCGCTATTTTCTTGATTTCACCCAAAACGAATCCTGCGGGAAATGCACATTTTGCAGAATTGGGACCTACCATCTTCTTAAAATACTGGAGCGGTTAACAAGGGGCGAAGGTGAAGACGGCGACATTGAACTGCTGGAGACGTTGAGTAAAGACATAAAAGAAGGGTCCCTTTGCGGGCTGGGTAAAACCGCCCCCAATCCGGTACTGACTTCAATTAAATATTTCAGGGATGAATACGAAGCCCATATTTATGAAAAGCGATGTCCGGCCCTGATGTGCCGTCCCATGATCGCCTTTTATTTTGATTTGGACCTGTGCGCCCGTGGCTGTGATGCCTGTGCCACCTGTTGTCCGGTGGAGGCTGTATTTACCACCAGCAATCGGAAAAAGGGGGTTGACCAGGAGCTTTGCGTAAAATGTGGTGAGTGCATGGTCGTATGCCCGCCGGAATATGATGCGGTTAGAAAGGTATCCCCTCCGCACCTGGTTCCCTATATAGAAAAGCCGCCGGAAAAAAAGAAAAAAGAGGACTAGAAGGTATGCCTAAATTCCTGGTGGATAATAAAGAAATTGAATCAAAACAAGGGACAATCCTGCTTAAGGCCTGCCTTGATAATGAAATCTATATTCCCAACCTCTGCTACCTGGAAGGCATTGATCCCCCTTCCGTGTCGTGCAGGATGTGCTTTGTTGAAATCGAGGGTGAAAGACAACCGGTAACCTCTTGTACGGTTTTGGTTAAAGATGACATGGTTGTCAAAACCGATACCCCTGCGGTAAGGCAATTGCAACGAACCGCCCTTCGACTTCTTTTGTCGGTTCACCATGTAGACTGTAAGAATTGTCAGGCCAATAAAAAATGCGAATTGCAGCGAATGGCAAAATTTTTAAAGGTAGGATTAAAGCCCAAAGGCCTGGAGAGACACCTAAGGGAAATTGAGATAGACCGGAGCCATCCTTTTTTGGATTATTATCCGAATCGATGTGTTTTGTGCGGCAAATGTGTACATGTATGCCGTGAAAAGAACGGCCAACCTGCTCTGACCTTTTCAAAGCGAGGGTTTGATACTGTAATAAGTTTTTACGGAGTAAGGGATCTGTCAACACTTGAGTGTGAAAACTGCAATGCCTGTATTGATATCTGCCCGGTGGGCGCCCTTGCGTTAAAGGAAACCGCTCACAAAGAAGGAGAGGTTTAAGGGCTTAAAATTCGAACCAAAATCCGGCGTAATCTTGGGGAGTTTATTATTTCCCGAGGTCCTAATCAAAACCGAAAAGTATAACTCGTGAATTGCGGGCAATAAAAAACCCTTTTATGCCTGTTCTAAAATCCTAATGACTTTGGGCTGGTATTCGTCCCTTTTGGCCAGCTTGTTTGCCATTGATTTTACGAATATAATTGTAAGTCCGAAAAACAAGAAAGCGATAATTGCCGATAATATTGACGGGTTCAAGTTAACTAAAGGAGCCATCTTCTGACCGATAAACGCACCGGCGATCATGATTAAGATAGGCAGCACGTAAATCAGGAAAATGGCTTTTAACAACGGGGAGGTTTCAAAGCTAAGCACGACCTTCTCACCAACCTTTGCTCCGGCATAATTGATCGCTTCCACTTCCATTTCCTTGCCCCCGCCCAGAACATTACAGGAACCCCGTGCAGCACACGCTTTACAGGCATGGGTTTTTGTCGTTTTTACCCATGCTGTTGTGGAATCGATCTTAGTTACAATACCTTCTTCAGTTGCCATAGTACCAGACTCAAAAATTTCATGAAGAATATCAAATAATATATTCTTCCTGAATAGGCAAACAAAAAAGCCTTCCTTTTCAGAATGCTAAACACCAAACACTCTATGAATTCGACTTTTTGCGAATTTATCACATGTTACACTTTTTGTTTAACAGTCAAGAAGCATGATCTTCGGTCTGGTAGGCTTCGTTGAAATGACCGCCGCAGGATTTCTTCTGGTAGTTTTTGGCGGCGTTCATCCCGCCCTGAGCCGCAATGCTGTGAGCACGCCGGGGGCTATCCTGAATACAGAAGTTTTTTACGTAATAGCCGAGTTCGGCCAACGATGCAGCGGCAGAACCGCCGGCAAGACCGGTTCCCACAATAATAATAGTATATTTTCTTTTATTGGCAGGATTGACAAGTTTAAGTTCAAAGATGAAGTCGTAACAACCTGAATTCATATCGTTTTAGGGTTGACGATTTAGCTTAAAATTGATTACGGCATCACTTTTCAAGTGTCATCTGAATATAATGGCAGGGACATTCTTTGGCACATAGACCGCATCCCTTGCAAAAATCGAGGTCAAATTCGTATCTGCCGGTTGACGGCGATATCTTAACGGCATTGTCCGGGCAGTACATATAGCAATTGCCACAATAGAAACAAAGACCGCAACTGAAACAACGCTCAGCTTCTTTGATAATCTCCTGGTGATCAATAGACGGATAAATTTCTCTGAAATTCTTCAGCCGCGTGTGGATTGAGACCGCCTTTTTGCTGAATCGTTTTTCGTGCGTATAATAGTAAGTATTTAGATCCTTAGAGTAGATCACCGGTGGCGGTGCCAGTTGGCTTTCCACATTCCCTTCAATGTAGTCTTCAATAGCGGAAGCGGCTCGCAGACCCTGACCAATGGCAACAGCAACGGTTTCTAGGCCAAGAACCGCATCACCGCCGGCAAAAACACCGTCTATACTGGTCATGAGGTTTTCGTTGGTAGAAATCCATTGATCGTTTTGCTTTTGAATTTCGATTCCATCATAATCGACCGCCTGACCCGTTGCCATGATCACCGTGTCTGCCGGATAAACCGATCCTGATCCCTCGATGGGAACCGGTCGGGCCCGACCACTGGCGTCGGGTTCCTTTAGCTCCATCTGCTCACACAAGAGACCGACAACCCGGTCCTCGTCGGTAATGATTTTCAGCGGATTGGTATGATAACGAAACATGATGCGCTCTTCCATGGCCTCATCAATCTCAGCCGTTATGGCAGGCATTTCCACCCGGGTACGGCGATAAAACACACTTACATTGGCCCCCAGACGTTTTGCCACCCGGGCACAGTCCATGGCCGTGTTGCCACCGCCGACAACTATAACATTCCGACCGACTTCTACTATTTGACCGCTGTTGATCAGTTTTAAAAATGCCACACCGGTCAAAACGTTTTGGGCATCTTCACCGGGAATTTTTATAGATGTTCCCATCTGGGCACCCAGACCGAGAAACACGGCATTATAATGCTGGGTCAGATTATCCATGGGAATATTGACCCCAATCTTGACATTACATTCCAGTTCAATACCCAGCTCCAGTATTTTCTCAATTTCTTGCTTTAAGATGAAATTTGGCAGACGATAGGACGGAATACCATAGCGCATCCACCCGCCTGGCTCACTATTTGCTTCATATATTTTCAGCTGAAACCCTCTTTTGGCCAGGTGAAAGGCACAGGAAAGGCCGGCTGGCCCGGAACCTACCACCGCAACTTTCTCTTTTCGTTTGGAAATGAGTTTTTTATGCTTCAGATTATACTCCAAACCATAGTCTCCCACGGCACGTTCCGCGCTGTTTATGGCCAGAGGCGTATCAAAGTCCCGGCGATTACACCCCGCCTCACAGGGATGGGGACACACCCGGCCGCAGGTTGCCGGCAAAGGATTGGTGCGGGTCAACACATGCCAGGCCTTTTCATAGTCCTGTTTTTCGGCCAGGACTCTTAAAAAGCCACGAATATCATTCCCGGCAGGGCAGCTATTGGTACAGGGCGGAGTTTGCATGATATTAATCGGCATAAGCGTTCGCCACGACCCGGTCTTGTAAGGAACAACTTTGCTCAAATCATAGGCTAATGCTAAAGGCAGCTTTTCCATTATAAATTAAACCTCTCTATGTTTTGGTTGGCAATTTTTTGAATCTCGGCTACTTCCTCTGTGGGCACTCCCTTTTTAAACAGAAATCTGAACCTGCCTTGCGGTTTCAGATACTCTTCCACCGGTACTTTGACCGGAATCTTTTTGACATTGGTCACTTTACCATCGATGATTTCAAATATCGGGAACAAACCGGTATCCTTGGCCAACCGGCTTATCTGCACGGTGAGTTCTCCGGAATGTCCCCAGCCTAAGGGACAGGGGGCCAGGATATGAATATATTTAGGCCCCTCAATAGAGAGAGCTGTTTTTACCTTACGCTGCAAGTCTCGAAAATCATCCACCGTGGCGGTTGCCACATAGGGAATGCCGTGATCGGCTGCAATCATTGGCAGGTTTTTCTTGCGGGTTTTGTTGAGCATTGGCGTTGTGGATGTCCATGCTCCATAGGGGGTGAAGCTGGAACGCTGAACCCCGGTATTCATGTATGCCTCATTGTCGTAACAGACATAAAGTACGTTATGACCCCGTTCAAACATGCCGCTGATAGACTGAAAGCCTATGTCTGCCGTACTGCCGTCGCCTGCCTGGGCAATGATGTTAACCGGCCCCTTTTTCAAAGCCTTATAAGCAACCTCAACGCCGGCAGCCACTGCCGATGGGTTCTCAAAAAGACTGTGTAAAAAGGGAATGCGCCAGCAAGGATCCGGATAGGGTGCACTAAAGACTTCCAGACAACCCGTTGCAACGCAGGCAATGGTATTTTTACCGGCAGCATCATGCACCAGACGGGCAGCCAGAGCCTGAGCGCATCCGCCACAGGCCCGATGTCCACTGTCAAACAAATCCTTTTTTTCAACCCTGTTGAGTTCTTCAGTTTTTGCGTTCATTATTACAAATCCTCTTCGGCTATAAGTTCCTTTTTTAAACCTAAAAATCCCAGTTCCACCGGTTCTTTTTCAACCCTTTCAACCATATCTCGCAAATAGTTCACTGTTATATTGCGGCCTCCAAGGCCGGCAATAAAACTGCTGATGTTACGGTCTTTTTTTTCGGCCCGGGGAAAAGACCAGCGGATATCGCTGGCTAAAATGCCGCCCCTTCCAAGTGAAATACACTTTTCCAGCACAACAATGTTCATTTTGTCTTTCAGAACGTTGTAAATCTCTTGCCTTGGAAAGGGACGATAGGAACATATTTGCAAAAGTCCGACCTTTTTTCCCTCCTCCTCCAGTTGATCAATAAAGTCCTTAATGGTGCCGACCACAGAACCCATGGATACAATTGCCACGTCAGCCTCTTCGAGCTTGTATGTCTTGATAAAACCGCCGCTGTCTCTGCCAAAAGTTTTGGCAAAATCAGCGCTGATCTCCTTGATGACCGACTCGGATTTTTCCATGGCCCGGTGCAAAATATAGCGCGTCTCCATGTAAAAGCGCGGATCCGCATATAGACCGATACCCAATGGGAAATTGGGATCAACAGTATGTTTGGGCTTAAAGGGGGGCAGAAAATCGTCCACTTGTTTTTGCTCGGGAATATCGACAGGTTCAAAAGCATGGGTAAGAATAAAACCATCCATACAGACCATCACCGGCAGGAAGGTCTGCTCAGCAATTTTATATGCCTGGATGTGTAAATCCGCAGCCTCCTGGTTGTCCTCGGCAAAAAGTTGAATCCAGCCCGCATCCCTAACTGCCATGGAGTCCTGCTGATCGTTCCAGATACTAAGGGGTGCGGATATAGCGCGATTGGCACATGTTAACACAATGGGGAGGCGCATCCCTGCAATGCAATAGATTACCTCGGCCATTAACAACAATCCCTGTGATGATGTGGCCGTGTAAGTCCTGGCACCTGCTGCACTTGCTCCCAGAACAACCGAAGCTGCGGTAAATTCACTTTCTACATTAACAAATTCCGCATCCAGTTTTCCCTGGCCAACAATTAGAGCCAGATCTTCCACAATGTGAGTCTGCGGGGTAATGGGATAGGCGGAAATAACATTGGGTCGGCATAAGGCCACCACATCCGCAACAGCTTGAGACCCTTCAATTTGTTTAAGCATTTAGCTACCTCTTTTGCATGATTTCATGTGCCCGTTCAAGGGCAGCGACATTGTTTTCACCCACTTTACCCGGAAACCTTGCCATAATGGCTTCCTGCACCGCTTCCAGGCTCACCAGACCGGTAATAGAGCAAAAGGCTCCGATCATAATTGCATTTGGAATGGGCCTGCCTATGATTTCAATGGCTATTTCTGTAGCGGCAATGGTTTCTACTGTGGCGGTAGTCTTAAGGTTCAACTCTTCGGGGGGTTTCTCAGAATTGACCAACAATAAACCATCGGGCTTTAGCCCATCCAACACAGGCACCATCTCGATCAAGCTATAATCCTGGACAATTAAATAATCCGGATGGAGCACATCCTCCCGTGTGCGAACCTTTTTGTCATCAATTCTAACAAAAGCCTGGACAGGTGCACCGATCCGTTCCGCTCCAAAAGAAGGGAAAGCCTGGGCAAACTTGCCGTCCTGAAAGGCAGCAATAGACAAAAGCTCCGCGGCTGCAACGTTTCCCTGTCCGCCTCGACCATGTATTCTGATTTCAATCATATGTTTCACCTTATTTTTCAATTCAAGCCTTAGGCCATTAGCATGGTAAAAACCTTGTAACCTTCAGTGCTAATTGTAATTTTTTCAATGCCTCAACAAGCTCACTAACAGCGTCTGCAGATTTGGCAAGGGCTGTCTGTTCTTCATCAGCAAGGGTAATCTCAATGATTTCTTCCACACCATTTGCGCCCAGTTTCACGGGAACGCCGATGAATAGATCGTTAAAACCATATTCACCGTCAAGATATGCTGCGCAGGAGAGAATCTCCTTTTTATCTTTCAGAACAGATTCAGCCATTTCTACTGCTGCCGATGCAGGTGTATAGCAGGCATTTCCGGTTTTCAATAAGCTGACGATTTCAGCGCCGCCGTTTGCTGTTCTTTGTACCAGTGCATCAATTCGGTAATCGGTATATCGGCAACAGTGGAGTAGCGTGGCAGAGGAACCATTGTATCTACATGACCGCCAAGTACAAATGCATGGGTATTTTCAATAGAAACCTAAATTCCGCAGTTGTTATTTTTTTAATCAAAGGTCATGAGAAGGAGAGCCGATAGTAGCATCTCTCAGTACAAAGAAGTCAGTGTGTCTGACTGTTTTATGAACTCCACACAGCCATCAGCAGAATAAGCATTGCCGAGCCGGAACCAATTATGAAGGCACTCACGGTTTTCAGCGGTAAAGCAAAGAAGGGGATGATAACTCTTTTGGCCCTTTTTGCCGGGATTGTATCCCTTTTCGGCACCTTCTTGAGAACCATATACGACTCTGACGGTGGAGTGCATATCAAGGCCCCCGGATATTATATATTTTGAAGTCTATCTATTATAATTACAATTAATTGTCAATAGATTATATAAACTTGAAATTACTGGAATCCCGCTTCCGCTGGAATGACAAATAT
>JAYEFV010000327.1:0-10731 GCA_034658755.1 Thermodesulfobacteriota bacterium
CCGGACTTGATCCGGCATCCAGAACTTATTGAAATTACTGGATTCCGGCTTGGCCGTCATCCCGGACCCCGATCCGGGACGGAATGACGATTCCAAGAGATTTTCGACTTTTTACGAGTTCATCAATTATTGGCCATGCGCCAGCAAATTCGGGGTTGCCCTAAAACCTCCTGTTTGGTGTAAGGCAACCCCTTTATATGAAAATCATCTTAGTGTATCTAATGTAAAAACAAGGCAGTAACTTTTAAATATTAAATTAAAGCATTATATTATTGGGACATCAATTCTCTGATTTTTTTAACGTATGCGTCGCCGTTGGGATTATTGGTGATATAATCCTTCATAACCGGTTCGACAGCCTTGCGCCATCTGGCACTTTCTTCAGCAGACAGAGGTATAATTTCGTTGCCCAAACTTTCTGAATATTTCCGGCCTTCTTTATCGGTGCTGTCCCATACCTTTCCGTGAACATCCACGTATTTTTCACTAACCGTTTCAAAAACCTTCTTTACATCAGCAGGAAGGGCGTTCCACTTGTCAAGATTCATTACAACGAAAAAGGTAGTCGTGTAGCCGACGCTGTAACATTCGGTAGTATATTTGATAACCTCGGCCTGTTTCCACCCTTTTAGAACTTCCATTGGTCCAAATGTTCCCTCTACAACCCCTTTATTAAGCGCTTCGTAGGTGCCACCTTGAGGCATTGCCACCGGAACACCGCCGAGAGCTTCAACCACCTTGGCGCTCAGACCGGTAGCTCTAATTTTCATGCCTTTGAGATCTTCAAGTTTTCTCACAGGTTTTTTTGTATGAAGAAGGCCCGGGCCATGTGCATGAAGATAGAGGACTTTTACGTCGTTTAACTCTTCGGGTGTGAAGGTCTTAGCAAATTCCTGTGCGACCTTGCTGGCCACTTTCCCATCAGGATAGCCCATGGGAAGATCAACTGCCGCCATGACCGGAAAACGTCCTCGGGTATAGGCGAACAGACTGAATCCCAAATCTGAAATTCCCTTGACCACACCACTATAACATTGGGGAGCTTTTGTTAAGGTTCCGCCAGGGAAAACGGTGAACTGTACTTTATTGTCGGTGAGATTTTCAATTTCCTTGGCCCAATCCATTGCGGCTTTTGTCTGACCGTGAGTAGGGGGAAAGAAGATACTGAATGTAAGCTTGATGGGTGCGGCTTCCGCTGCCAAGGCACCTGTTGATAATAAGGCGACGCACAGAGTTGCAGCCAGGAAAAATAGAAAAAATTTTTTCATAAGTAAGACCTCCTTCTTATTAAATGTTATACTTGATGGCTTCGTAAAAAGATTGATTAACATCCCGATATAACAAAATCAAAAGGAAGACAATAGAAAACTCAAACAAAATCGCTGAAACAAATTGCGAGTTTTCTTGACATTGAGATTTTATTAGTCTAAAAGCTTCCTGATTTACATTAATAATTGGATAGTAATAGAATAGTAATTTATAACAAAATCTAAAACTTTTTATGAAAGGAGATTAAAAATGACAGCAACAATTATCAAGGGAACTGAAGTCAGGGACAAGATACTTGAAGAAATTGAGGCCGAGGTTGCGGAAATTAAGGAAAAACATGGTGTTGTTCCCGGTCTAGTAACCATTCTGCTTGGCGAAGACCCGGCTTCCATTTCCTATGTAACCGCGAAAATTAAGACGGCTCACAAGCTCGGTTTCAACGAGATTCAGGAAAGTCAGCCTCCGGATATTTCCGAGGAGGCTCTTCTTGATCTTGTTGAAAAATACAACAAAGATGATTCCATTAACGGCATCCTTGTTCAGTTGCCTCTTCCAAAGCATATTGATGACAAAAAAGTATTAAACGCCATCGATCCTGACAAGGACGTGGATGGATTTCATCCCGTAAATGTGGGGCGTCTAATGATTGGCGGAGATGCGATCAAATTTCCTCCATGTACACCGGCTGGCATACAGGAAATGATAGTGCGTTCCGGTGTTGAGACAAGCGGAGCAGAGGTAGTGGTTGTGGGCCGTTCCAACATCGTAGGAAAACCCATAGCCAATCTAATGCTCCAGAAGGGCCCGGGTGCCAATTCAACAGTTACTATTGTTCATACCCGTACAAAAGATCTGGCCGCACATTGTAAGCGTGCTGATATCCTGATCGTTGCCGCCGGTGTCCCGGGATTGGTAAAACCCGAGTGGATCAAACCCGGATCATGCGTAATTGACGTGGGTGTTAACAGAATCGGTGAGAAGATCAGTGAAAAAACCGGGAAAAAGATTGCTATTTTAAGCGGAGATGTTGATTTTGATGCGGCCAAAGAAATTGCGGGCTATATTACACCGGTGCCAGGTGGTGTTGGACCCATGACCATCACCATGCTGATGAAAAACACACTTAAATCTCTTAAATTTAAACTGGGGATTGCCTAACCATAATACTGTGTTTAGAAACAGCCTAAATGACGCCGAAAACCTGGGAATTAACGCCTGAATTTTTCAGGTAAACGGTTTCCGGCGTCAATCCTATCTACAACTAAATTGAGCGATTTTTTACTCGATTTCAGCACATCTCTTCGCAAAAAAATCGCTCAACTTAGGTAAAATATATTTGCATTCCGGACGAAAGACCTTCCATTTCCGCCGGATCTAATTTCAATACCGTTACCCAATGTTAAAGTTTGTTTCAGATTTTTGTTTCTTATTTGGATTCTGATTTTTTACTAAAGTTTTTTTGCAAACAGGCGAAAGATACTGTTAAAAATAGATCGCGAAAACAATAAAAAAGGTGTTTGTTCTGTTTCATTAACTGTATGTGCTAATAATAACCGAAATTATTGACAACCGCATGTTATTCATGATAAATTACAATAATTAATAACCAAATTAAAATTTGCAAAAAAATATTTATTTTACAGCGCTTTTTTAAAAAACGGTAACCTACTACAATTTCAGGCATTTTATCCGTCACCGATCTTTGGCGGATTAAGATTGTTTTTAGCATTTCAAACTTATAATAAATCGAGCACATAGTGAATCCGAACAGGCTAAAAATGCTTATAGATCGAGTAAAACAGACTCTTTATAAGTGTAAAAAGCTTATTGCGCACAGGGAAATCTCGTTTTTTATTTTAAGCTATACCGGCTCGACAGTGAAACAGTTAACAGTTTCCAGACGATATTTAGGCATTATCAGCGCCGGTTTTACTATTTTTGTAATATTGTCCGCCTTTGTTATTTATGATTATTATACTATTAAGACGACATTCAGCAAACAGGAACTTGAGAGCAAGATTGCCAATCAAAATGATGAGATCGACATCCAGCGCCGGCAAATTCAAAACTTCGCTGATGAGATCAACACGTTAAAATCAGCGCTGGTTAATTTAAATAATTTTGAAAAGAAAATACGAATTATTGCCAACATTGAAAAACCTGCCGATCATGACAGCCTTTTTGGAGTGGGCGGTTCAATTCCTGAAGATCTAGATTCACAGGTTCCACTTAAAGAAAAGCATAACAGTCTGATGCGCGAAATGCATTATCAGACCCGGCAGCTAAACCTGGCATCAATCAATCAACAAAAAGGGCTTGAATCCCTTTATAACTCTCTTGAATACCAGAGGAATCTTTTGTCATCTACCCCCGCGATCCGTCCAGCAAAGGGGTGGATATCTTCGGGGTTCGGATACCGGAAATCCCCTTTTACAGGTTTTCGAGAATTCCATAAAGGATTGGATATTGCCAATCACAAGGGCACACCGATTATTGTTACCGGGGATGGCATTGTAACATTCACCGGAGCCAAGGGAACGTTAGGCAAAGTAGTTGTAATTGATCACGGCCATGGAATGGTTACCCGTTACGGACATTTACAGAAGATATTAACAAAACAGAAACAAGCGGTAAAGAGAGGTGATACTATCGCTCTTATGGGTAATTCAGGACGCGGAACAGGCCCCCATCTCCATTATGAGGTTTTATTAAACGGAATCCCGGTAAATCCAAAAAAATACATTCTGAATTAAACGTCTCGGAACTTTTAAAACTCAATTTAATCAACCAACATTCTTTACAATCTATTCCTTGGATTTTTTTACTTTTCTTCCCTTTCATTTCATTTTATGTTTCTTATCGCGAGATCGTCACAACCGGTTTTGCAATATCTATTGATTAATGGTATACTCTGAGCCACCAATATAGGTTAGTACACGCATTCTTAAATATGATTACGTATAATAGTTGGTTTAGTCACTTTATGATCAATCGCTATGTTGAATGCGGTGGCCTGTCATAAAATACGTCACCGTATTTACGAATCAGAGCACTTAGCTATTCAGGAGGAATATTGATTATATGTTCGCACATTTTTTAACAAAAGTATTTGGCAGCAAAAACGAACGTGAATTAAAAAAGCTTCAACCTGTTGTTGAAAAGATCAATTCCATAGAACCTCAGATCCAGGCCATGAATGATGAACAACTGAAAGCCCAGACCGAATTATTTAAAGAGCGCTTGAAAAATGGTGAATCGCTTGATGATGTTCTCCCGGAGGCTTTTGCAACCGTGAGAGAAGCATCGGTCCGCACCCTGGGGATGCGTCATTTTGATGTACAGCTAATCGGCGGAATTGTTCTTCATCAGGGAAAAATCGCTGAAATGAAGACCGGTGAAGGCAAGACCCTGGCAGCCACTCTTCCAGCTTATCTGAACGCACTTACCGGAAGGGGGGTTCATATTATTACGGTGAACGATTACCTGGCAAGGCGTGATACAGAATGGATGGGGCATATTTATAATTTTCTCGGCCTTTCCGTCGGATGTATATTACATGGTCTGGATGATGAAGAGCGAAAAGCCGCATACAATTCAGATATTACATACGGAACAAACAATGAGTTCGGTTTTGACTACTTGAGGGACAATATGAAGTTTGACAAAGACTCCATTGTCCAGGGAGAACTCAATTATGCCATTGTTGATGAGGTTGACAGTATATTGGTTGACGAGGCCCGAACCCCGTTGATTATATCCGGTCCGGCTGAAAAATCGACGGAACTATATCATCTAGTCAATGGCGTTATTCCGCAACTTGTATCTGAAAAGGACTATACCGTGGATGAAAAGGCCCGGTCAGCAGTTATGACCGAGGAAGGGATCGCAAAAGCGGAAAAAATACTCAAGGTCGATAATTTGTATGATCCGAAATATATTGAACTTCTGCATCATATAAACCAGGCTCTTAAAGCCTACACCCTCTTCAAGCGGGATGTCGACTATATTGTCAAACATGGGGAGGTTATCATCGTAGATGAATTCACAGGCCGCCTCATGCCCGGGCGTCGCTACTCTGAAGGGTTGCACCAGGCACTTGAAGCCAAAGAAAACGTCAAGATCGAAAACGAAAACCAGACCCTGGCTACGGTTACCTTTCAGAACTATTTTAGGATGTATAATAAGCTTGCCGGTATGACCGGTACCGCCGATACAGAGGCTGCTGAATTCAAAAAGATTTATGATCTGGACGTGTCGGTTATTCCTACAAATCAACCCATGATCCGAAAAAATTTCCCGGATGTAATTTATAAAACCCGCCGGGAGAAATTTGATGCGGCCATGGATGAAATCGTTGAGCTTCATGAAAAGGGGCAGCCGGTTCTGGTGGGAACCATTTCAATTGATGTTTCAGAAAGTTTTTCAAAAAAATTAAAAAAAAGAGGTATTAAACATTCGGTCTTGAATGCAAAAAACCATGAAAAGGAGGCCGAGATCATCACAATGGCGGGTCAGAGAGGGGCGGTTACGATTTCAACAAATATGGCCGGCCGTGGAACCGACATTGTATTGGGCCAAGGCGTCACTGATCAGGGAGGGCTTCATATTTTAGGAACCGAAAGACATGAAAGTCGGCGAATAGATAATCAGCTCAGGGGGCGTTCGGGCAGACAGGGCGATCCGGGTTCATCTCGTTTCTATCTTGCTCTGGAAGACGACCTACTCAGGATATTCGGCGGGGAACGGATAACCGGAATTATGGAGAAGCTGGGGATGGAAGAGGGTGAGCCCATCGAACACAATCTCATAAGCAAGGCCATTGAAAACGCCCAAGCAAAGGTTGAGGCACACAATTTTGATATCAGAAAGCAATTATTGGAATATGATGATGTAATGAATCAACAAAGGGAGGTCATTTACAAACAGCGGAGGGAAGCTCTGGACGGTAAAAGCTTAAAACCGGCCATTGAGGATATGATTAGCGATAAGTGCGAGGAGATAACATATAGCTGCATAAATGAAAAAGCGCTTCCTGAAGAGTGGGACTGGAAAGGGCTGAATGAAGTGGTGTTCAAACAATTTCACTTCCGCCTGGGCAAGTTGGATAATGATACCCTGGACGGACTCACGCCAGATGGACTTGCCGAGTTGATTTCTGATGCCGGTTTAAGTCTATATAATGAAAAAGAGGCTGCCATTGGCGCAGAAGAATGCAGGAACCTTGAACGGATTATCATGCTCCAGACCGTGGACAATTTGTGGAAAGATCATCTGTTAAGCATGGATCACCTGAAAGAAGGGATCGGTTTAAGAGGATATGCACAGCAGGATCCCTTAATCGTATACAAAAAAGAAGGGTTCGAACTGTTTCAGGATATGATTTCCAGGATCAAAGAAGAAACGTTGGGTATTTTGTTCAGAATCCAGATATCCGAACCCAAAAGGATAGCTGATTTGCAACAGCCCAAGGAACAGAAGATGATATTTTCCAGTGGTGATGAACCCGAAAAGAAAAAACCGGTCAAACGGACCCAGAAAAAGATCGGTCGGAATGCACCCTGTCCCTGCGGGAGCGGGAAAAAATATAAAAAATGCTGCGGAAGCTAGTTAAAGGAGGGAAGATTGTTTTCGATTTATCCTCTTTACAAGGCCGGGTTAAAATGATTATAATTTGATATACTGCTTCGACTTAGTTTTTCTTGGCATAAAAAATGCTTTCTGTATATATGGGCATTGGTTTGTGTGTGCAAAAGAGTGAGATAAAGTTCGAAGTGACCAAAGTGAGTAAAATTAATGTTTGTGCCTTTGGCACTGCCAATTTAAATAAAGACTTATTTGCGCTGAAAGCGCTTCCCTAAATTTTTTGCACTTTAGGCATTTAAATTGTGGTAAATTGTGCCATGAGCGAATACAATCCTGAAACAGAAGAAGAAGTCATTTCAGAAACCAGGGACGAGATTGATGAACCTCCCATGTACAAGGTGCTACTTCACAATGATGATTATACCACCATGGAGTTTGTAGTCGAAATCCTGATGCTTGTTTTTAACAAACCACCGGAAGAAGCGGTAGAAATTATGCTGAATGTCCACCAAAAAGGCATCGGTATTTGCGGTGTTTATACATATGAAGTATCTGAAACCAAAGTGAACACCGTTCACGATTTAGCCCGAGAAAACGGGTTTCCTCTTAAATGTACCATGGAGGAAGAATAGACCATGATCAGTAAAGAACTCAGCGAAACGCTCGGCTTTGCGGTAAGAGAAGCCAGGAAAAGACGTCATGAGTATGTTTGTATAGAACATCTGCTTTTTGCCATTCTATACGACAAAAACGGTATAGAAATTATCGAAAATTGCGGGGGTAATGTCCCGAACCTTAGAAACGCCCTTGAATTATTTTTCAGCCAGCGGATGGTGAGTATCCCCGAAGGGAATGAATATGTACTACAGCAGACTGTGGGCTTTCAAAGGGTGCTTCAGCGGGCGATTAATCATGTCCGTTCCGCCGAAAAACAGGAAGTGGCCGTAAGTGACATACTTGCATCGATTTTTCAGGAAAAGGACTCTCATGCCGAATATTTCCTGAACGCCGAAGGTATAACCCGTCTTGATGTTTTAAGCTACATTTCCCATGATGTTTCCAGGTCTCCTTATAAAGATGAATCAGATGGACTTGTGAAAACAGACAGAAAGGAAAAAAAGAAGAAAACTGATCCGCTTGAGGCATTCACCATCGATCTTGTTAAAAGCGCATCCCAGGGAAAGCTGGACCCGTTGATCGGCAGGGAACTTGAAATGGAACGAACCATTCAGGTGCTCTGCCGGAGGCGAAAGAACAATCCTGTCTTTGTGGGTGACCCGGGTGTGGGGAAGACAGCAATGGCCGAAGGGCTTGCGCTTAAAATAAATGACAAATCCATTCCCGACCTGCTAAAAGATGTTCGCATATATTCCCTGGATCTCGGAGGGCTGCTGGCAGGCACAAAATTTCGTGGTGACTTTGAACAGAGATTAAAAGGGGTACTGGCTGCTCTGAAAAAGAAAAAAGATGCCATCCTGTTTATTGATGAAATTCATACAATGGTGGGTGCCGGTGCTACCAGTAGAGGATCCATGGATGCGTCGAATATCCTGAAACCGGTACTGGCAACCGGTGATCTGCGGTGTATTGGTTCAACCACTTATGAGGATTACAAGAATTACTTTGAAAAAGATCGTGCCCTGTCCCGCCGTTTTGAAAAGATCGAAATTTTGGAACCTCCGATTAAGGAGACCATTCAAATTTTAAAAGGTTTGCGATCTCGTTATGAGGAACATCACGGTATTATTTATACCGATCCCGCACTGAAAACTGCTGTTGAACTTTCCGCAAAATATATCAATGATCGTTATTTGCCGGACAAAGCCATAGATGTGATCGATGAAGCCGGAGCGTTTGTCAGGCTTTCGGGGCCTTCAAGCAGAAAGAAAATCCATCCCAAAGATATTGAAAAAATCGTGGCTAAGATGGCAAGAATACCGACAATCAGCGTTTCAACGCCTGACAAAACAAAGTTGGAGAATCTCGGAGGAAAACTCAAGCAGTTTGTTTTCGGGCAGGATGATGCCATAACATCGCTTGTCACCTCGATAAAGCGCTCCCGTGCAGGCCTCGGAACACCAGAGAGACCGATCGGTTCATTCCTGTTTGCCGGTCCCACTGGTGTTGGAAAGACGGAAGTGTCCCTGCAAGTTTCAAAAATTCTCGGGGTTCAGTTTTTACGATTCGATATGAGCGAATATATGGAAAAACATGCTGTGGCACGTCTTATCGGCGCACCTCCGGGGTATATCGGTTTTGACCAGGGAGGACTTTTGACGGACGGTATCCGTAAACATCCTTACAGCGTCCTGCTATTTGATGAAATAGAGAAGGCGCATCCGGATATGTTTAACATTTTACTCCAGGTTTTGGACCATGCCACCCTGACCGATAACAACGGCAAAAAGGCTGATTTCAGAAACGTAATCATTATGATGACTTCAAATGCCGGTACCCGGGAAATGAGCAGCCAGACCATCGGTTTCGGCGATAAAAAATATGATACCGAAGACAAAGGGAAAAAAGCGGTTGAAAAGTTTTTCAGTCCGGAATTCAGAAACCGCCTTGACGGCATCATTCATTTTAATGCGCTGAATGAGGAGATCATGGAAAAGGTGGTGGACAAGTTCATGAAAGAGCTTAAAGAACAACTCGCCGTTAAAAAGATATCCATCACTCTTTCTTCCGGTGCACGAACATGGTTGGCAAGAAACGGGCATGATCTCCGTTACGGAGCCAGGCCTCTGACCCGGTTGATTCAGACCGAAATCAAAGATGTACTCTCAGATGAGATTCTGTTCGGGCGGCTTGAGAAAGGCGGCGAGGTTTTTATTAATGAAGTGAGTGACAAGCTGACCTTTGATTTTATGTCTCGGAAACTCAGCAATTCCAACTAGGGCGAAGCCCCTAACTTCATTCAGTCGTTGAGTAATTGAGTGACTGTTTTTCTTTTAACAGATAAAATAGCATTCCCCCCTCCACATCTTGCCTCCAAAGAAGGTTTACTGGCTGTTGGTGGTGATTTAAGCCGGAAGCGTCTTCTACTTGCTTACCGTATGGGCATTTTTCCGTGGTTTTCAGGTGACGAACCAATTTTGTGGTGGTCACCGGATCCTCGTCTTGTGCTGTATCCTCATGAAATCAAGATCTCAAAAACTTTGAAAAAAATTATAAGGAAAGGGGTTTTCAAGTTGACCATGGATTCCGCATTTGTTCAGGTGATAAACCAGTGCGCCCAAATTCGACTGCAGAATAATCAAGGAACCTGGATTCTTGAAGATATGATTGCTGCCTACTGCAAGCTCCATGAAACAGGTTTTGCACATTCGGTGGAAGCCTGGTACCAGGGAGAGCTGGCCGGAGGTTTATACGGCGTTTCTCTGGGAAAATGTTTTTTCGGGGAATCCATGTTCACCCGAATCAGCAATGCTTCAAACGTAGCCCTTGTAAAACTTGTTGAATATCTTAACGCATTATCCTTTGATATGATAGACTGCCAGCTTACAACCGAGCATCTTCTCCGTTTTGGTGCAAGGGAGATACCGAGAGTTAAGTTTTTAAAACAGCTTGAAAAATCTCTTAAGGCATCGACGAAAAAAGGAAAATGGTGTTTTGATTAGCCGAAATTTTTTACAATTGGAACAAAACGTTATTGTGAGAATGACTATAGCGATGGCACTTCAAGTCCTTGAAGGCCGCAATAAAGGCCGCGTATTCCCATGCTATCCCTATACGACAATTTTTTGACGCTTTATTGGTGATTTTTCCGCCGTTTTTTTAAAAACCCCATTTATACAAACGTAATACTTTAGCTCTTTGAAAACTACGCTGCCATTTTGAAGGCATTTTCGACTGAATCATTAACATCTATGCACTGTT
>JAYEFV010000328.1:0-10731 GCA_034658755.1 Thermodesulfobacteriota bacterium
AAACGTTTGCACCATTGCGCCGGTGACCTCCTGCGGGTAAGCACTCACCGCTTCCTCAACAACTCCGTGATCTCCTGCCATTACCAGCACGGCTTTACGATTTATTTTTGGTTTAAGAGTTTTCTGTATTCCGCATAACCGTTCCGATATATCATGAAGCCTTCCCAGTGCCCGGGACGGCATTACCAATTGCGCTGTCCGTTCACGGGCCTTGACAAGCCATTTTTCATCCAGCGGCTCGATCCCTTCCACGATCTTTTTTATACTCATTTCGTTTATCACTGTGTTCAATATCCCTAATCAAGTTTTTGCATGAGATGATCAAGTTGTTTTTTGCCTGTATTTGGTTCCCGATGTTGTGTGATTACCCATTCCTTCAATTTGTCCAAAGCTTTCCCTGAGTCTATAATATCGCGGCTCTTTTCAATTCCGGATTTTATGCCGGGCGTTTTTCCTGCAAGATAAAAAATAGGCGCTGCGTTAAGGCATATGGTCTCGTAAAGTGCTTTTTTTTCTTTGGAGGTAAAAACCTTTAATAACCTGAGGGCTTCCTTTTCAGGGTCGTTGCCACCGGCAATTTCACTTGGCGTTACCGAATAACAGATGCCCATAGTGTCAGGCGATAAAGAGTAATGTTTAATGTTACCGTCTTCAGATAGCTCGGCAACAAAACTTTTGGCTATGGGTGACAGTTCATCCATCCCCCCCGTTCCGTTTCCGCTTGACCCGTAAAACACCATGGCTTTTTTAAATCCGATTTCCTTCATGGTTTGAATCACCGGACCAATCATTTCTTTGGCATAGACCCCCCGTACACCATATTCGGGCATGGCCGGGTTGGCCAGAGATGCAGCAATATTAAGGATGCTGCCGAAACTCATCTGGGAAAGTATCCTGAACAGGGCCTGTGGATGCACAAAAGGACTCATGGCATTGAAAAGGCCGATACCGGTTTTTTCTATGCTTGTTTTGACAGTTTCCACAGGGCATTCTACATCCACACCCAGGGTTTCACAAAGATCAACGGTGCCACAACGTGAGGTAACGGCTCTTGCTCCATGCCTGGCAAGACAGATGCCGCCGGCCGCAGCCACAATGGCTGCAGCCGTACTGATATTGAAAGTTTTGAAACTGTCCATGCCTGTGCCGCAGTTGTCGACCATGGGCTGTTTTGTATTGGGCCGGATTTTTACCGTATCAATATCGTAAATTGCATCCCATGCTCCGGCAATCTCGTCAGGACAGGGTCCTTTGGCGGTGATTGCCGCAAGAAATGCTCCCTGATGAATTTCAGACTGTTTATTTTTGAGAATTTCCGAAAACAATTCTCTTGTTTGTTCTCTGTTTAGATCTTTACCTGAAATTAAAGCGGTAATGGAATTCCCGAATTTTTTGAACTTGTCATTCATGCGAAACCTCCACGATGGTTTTTAATCCTTTTTGTGATGCCGTATGTTCAATGCCTTGATGGATGTTATCAAGATTGATATAGTGAGTGATTAATTTCTGTGCCAGCCGAGGTTCTGATGAGATCAAATCCATGGCGTTGCGATTTTGATCGGCGGTACACCCGTAAGCGCCGCTGATGAAAAATTCATTATAATGGATCTGATTGAAGTCAATGCTGCTTTGTGAGAATTGAGCAGCAATGCCGCTGAAAATTGAAACCCTGCCGGCCGGAGCCAGTAATTTCATAAACGGTTCATTAAGACCCACCTGGGAGCAGGCAAATATGACTGCGTCCACACCGTTATTGTGTGTTGCTGCCATAACCTTTTCCGTCATATAATCGGTGCCGGGGTCGATGACCGTGTCGGCCCAGGTATGGATCGCCGTTTTTCGTCGATGAAGTTGCGGTTCACTGATTAAAACATGTTCAGCTCCCTTATGTCTGGCAACAAATGCATGTAAAAGACCCAGAGGGCCTGCTCCGGTTATCAACACCGTATCATTTTTTGTAATATGGATCTTGTTCTGAGCATTGATACAACAGGCCAGGGGTTCAGCCAGAGTAGCATGATTATAGCTTACCTCTTCAGGAATGATATTGAGGCTTCCGACAATGCCGTCCTCAATGGGAATCGCAATGTATTCGGCAAAGCCGCCGTTATAGGTAAACCCTAAAATTTCTCGATTCGGGCACAGATTATCCATACCCTTAAGGCAATAGGAGCACCTGCCGCATCGAAGCCCCGGGGCAATTTGAATTCGGCTGCCTTCTTTAAACGCGTTCGTGCGGCTTTGTTCTATAACTCCTGCAATTTCATGCCCCGGTATTCTCGGATAATTCAGAGCTCGATGCCCTTGGGCCACCATTTTGGCATCTGCAGAACATATCCCGCAGGCTTTAACCTTTACAAGCACTCCACCGGCCGGGCATTCCGGACTTCGTACCTCCCTTATTTCCAATCTCCCGGGTTCTTTAAGAATTGCTGCTTTCATAATAAAAAAATCCTCAAGCGGTAACCGCTTGAGGATTTACCTTTTCCCCAATGCCAAACAAAATGGCAGGTCTTCTGACTCCCCCGCCCTTTTAGCTGCCTTCCCATACTGATTCTTCAATACAGTGGCGTTTATATGCTAAAAGAGTTCTCTTTTCCTAAAGGAAAAGAGCGGGGTTACAGCGGCGGGTCCGTACCGGAATTTCACCGGTTTCCCTATTATGCCCCAAGGGCCACCATTAAGTTGTGTAATATATTTTTGAGCCTATTTAAATAGATTACGGGTCATTGTCAAGATATTTATTGTAATGAGAGAGAGTGTCAGAGTAAAGGAGCAATGAAATATTATCGCACGGAAAACTCGAATAGATGCGCCTGGAGCCCTGCATCACATCATTATACGCGGTATCGAACGGAAGGTCATTTTTAAGGCCTCACAGGATTATTCAAATTTATTAAACCGATTGAGAAACGTCTTGACGGAAACAAAAACTCCATGTTTCGCCTGGGTTCTTATGACAAACCATTTCTTATGTTGAGCTCAACATAAATAATGATTCGGAATCAGCGCTCAGCGCATCTATTCTCACTCGACGTGGCATGTGACTTTAGTTTCTATTTACATGAAAATTATTTCCGGCCGTTGCAGGTGTTTTTTTATCGGCTTTAAACGATTTCCATCAACTCTGAAAACGATCTCCGGCCTTGCCCTTTTTTCCAGAAGCGATTTTATCAAGGTTTTGTCTTCAAGTTGACTAAAAAAACTCTCCATTTGTTGGCGCGTGTCCAATAGGGCAACTTTATCCATGATTCCGTCGAAAAGGCCGGTTGTTTTTAGCTCTTCCTTTAGCAGTCTCTCGTAATCCCGTACGGTAAATAATTTGCTTTTCAGGCTAGATTTTTTCAACAGTTTGGCCAGCGGCTTGGAGTCGATAATAAAGGAAGGATTTCCTATAAGAAAATAGCAGGAAAGGGCTTCTTCCCTCTTGCTCATTTTTCTGAGTTTCTTTAAAGCTTCGCTTCTTTCGTTCGAAACTGCAATCTCGCTCTTTAAGCATGGGAACCTATTGAAGACCGGACGTTTGAGAAGCTCAGGTATAAGACCTCTTATCTGATGGTACTCCGGAAAAAGGACGCAATTGAGCGGCTTGAAACCTTGAACCTTACAGCGAGACTTCTGAAGAAAACAGCACGGCTTTTCCAGCTTTATCAATAAGTACAGATAGCGGGGATTGAGTTCACAGCTATGGAACCCGAAGTAGCAGTGATTTAAAAAAAGGCTGGGAACAGGAGTATTTAGCGCAAGACTAAGTCTGATCAAATCAAATAGGCTTACCTCGACAATAACGTCGGCCATCTGGCAGCCGGGCGCATCACAATCTTCCGGGCACAACATATTACTTTCTGTTACAGCAAGGTCAGCCTGATATTTAAAGTACCGCTCTATCATGATAAGAATTGCTTTGTCTAATCATACGTAAAAAATCCGATTCTTTCAAAATTATGAGCAAGGTTCTAACCCGGACAAGCCGGCCTCCGGCTCCGCTTCTCTCCGAGGCGTAGGATCTAGGATCGTGCCTCTACGAGCCGGAGGTCAGCCCGTAGGGCTTACAGGCCGGCTTCCGGCTCGTAAAGCCTACAGCTCGGAGAGAGGGTAGAGCCTATGGCTTGGAGAGAACCTGTCAGTATTCAAAATCCGATCTTATTACAGATATTGTATAATGATCACTGTCAAGTCAAGTAAATATTATTTTTGATTGTTGTTCCGTAAACGTTCAGCCACAAAGACACGAAGACTCCAAAGATTATAATATAATTATTTTTATTTAAGCCTTTTAAAATTTGTGTGCAGTTTTTAGGTTTAATACGTATATAAACCTTAACGGCTTCGTAAAAAGTCCCAAAATACCGTTTTCCGTCATTCCGGCGAAAGCCGGAATCCAGTCTTTTCAAGCAGTTGCAGACCATCTGGACTCCGGTTTTCACCATAGTGACGACTTTTTACGAAGCCGTCATGGATTGATTCTACGATTTGAGCTTGAGTGAGTGTCATGCAATTTTGCCTGCCCGACGATTTTGACCTTTATGAATACACAAGGCACAGTTTCAAAGTCATGCATGACGAACTCTTCACTGTGAAAGTTCGTATTATACCGGCTTGGGCAAGACACATCGGAGAAAAAATTTGGCATGAGAGTCAGAAGTCCTGAAAATTATCTGATGGGTCATTAGAATTGACCTTCCGTGTTGCTGGTTTTGACGAGATCAAGCAATGGATTATGGGTTTTGGATCTGAAGCTTATGTAATTGAACCTAAAAGGCTTAGAGATATGGTCCAGGCTGACTTGAAGAAAGCCGTGGTTCAATACGAAAAGTTGAGGCCTGCTGTATATCAGGAACTTGCAGTTCTGGAAAGCCGGGTGGATTACGCTGGATGAAGCCCGATGAAGATAGTGTTTTTCCAGACGTATTTAGTATAAATGATTTTATAAAGCAGTTTTTCTGACTAAAATCCTATCGAACAAATTGTTTGGGAAAAGGGATAAAAAGCGGTGAATTTAATAAAGTCCCGGTTGCAGCAACAGTCAGTCTTCTTATTGCCATGATCAACGGTTTACTGCGTCAACGATGTCTGAAACTTGAACACATGGCAGGACTGAAGGAAGAGGCTGTCAAATTTTGTAAAAGGAGTCTGGTCAAAAATTAAATTTACATATAAAAACAAAGCGTTTAAAAGTACGATGAAAGGGCAAAAGAGTTGGCCCAAAAACTTTTGGAACTGGAGCAACGTTTTGAAGACCATGACGAACATATTCATAATATTTTCATAGCAATCATTTTGATGTTGAAAACATGGTTTTAAGAAAAAATAGGGGACGTTTTTTGACCGTATTTAACCTAAACACAATCACATAGCTTGGTCCGACCCGGAGTCACCTCTATTGGACAAATTAAAAGACCTCAAACAACGGCTTTGGTATGTTCAATGAAGCTACAGTAGCTTTTTAAATTCGTCGACGGTTAACCCTGCATCTTGGGCGATACCACCCATGGTATAGGCATTGACCGGGTTATTACGGGGGATTGTGAGGAATCTTGTGCCGTCAGACATGACAATATGCTTTTTTCCATCTCGAAGTATACGGAAACCTGCTCTTTCCAGTGCCCTGACGGCTCGAAGATGATTGACTCCGGGAATTTTCGGTATGATTAAATGGCTATTTCAACTTCTCGAACGTTTGAATCTTTAACGGAGGCGTATACAGCGGCCAAATACTCTTGTATGGCATCCTTGATATTCTCTATGGCCTCTGCTTTAGTTTTACCCTGAGACCAGCATCCAGGGAGACCCGGACAGGAGACGCTGTAACCCTCATGGGATTTATTAATAACAATTTTATATTTCATCATTAATCTCCAATATCTTAGACCGTTAACATAAATTTATTGTTTATAATAATAATGTGCTTTTAAATTATATGCAAGGATATTGTCTGATATTATATTGTCGCTGATTTAACCATTTAATGTTTAATCCCGAAGGGATGTTGTTTTTTTCTTTCTGCTTTCTACGCAGAAAGGGAAAAGATTTATAATAATCTGCGTTCATCTGCGTCCATTTGTGGTTAAATATAAATTACAGCATCTAAAAATGCCAGACTATTACCAAAAAAATTTCAAAACATATCACCAAAAAACGTTTTCAATCGATCCGTCATCGTTTTTAGAGCCCCTGGCCCAAAGACTCCCAGCTGAAGCGTTTATCCTGGACGTTGGTTGTGGCAGTGGTCGTGATCTGCTCTGGATGAAAAAGCGAGGGTTTGACGTGATCGGTTTTGAGCGGTCTCCGGGGCTTGCGGAACTTGCAAGGGACAATGCCGCATGTGAAGTCATCGAAGGGGATTTCGAGACATACGACTTTGATTCAATCCTTGTCGATGGCATGATGACTATTGGTGCCCTGGTTCATGTGCCCCACGAACGATTTTCAGAAGAATATTATAATTTGAGGGGCGTCCCGCAAGTCCCTGTCCGCAAGTCCCTGTCGGACCGCAGCATCTTCACCCCAGATGAGCAAAAGTTCTGGCCGGAGCAGGACAACCTTCACTGGCACCGGAAAAACCTATTTCGCAGGTGATGGAGTTTAGGTCATGATGCATCCAATATGTTTGGCATTCACAAAGGAGTAACTCCTGTCTCATTTTGCTGATGTTACAAAAAATGGCTCCGGAGAAATAAAAAGCATGATTAAAGAAATGGCATGGAATAAGTATTTGCAAGAGGAAGGATTGGATAAATATCCGGAGATTGTGAAATTATTCGATTCTGATTCAGAAGCGATTAAATTAGCTAAACAGGCGTTGTTAAATGATCGAGTATTAAGACCGGTGTTTATGCAGGTATTACCTGAGGAAAAAACAGGAAAGATGGAAATTTGCAATAAAAAGTTGGCTGCGGAAAAGATAAAAGGGGATAAGACTCTTGCTGATTATATCATGGAAAACAAAGGAATTTTTCTCTGTGGTAAGCCTAAGGTGGCAAATGAAATATTGATGAGAGGGGGTAAAATTATTGTTGCGATGACTGATAGACATTATGACAAGGCGCAGTTTTCGGTTGCTAACCTACGTCAATGTTATATTCCTTTACCTGACGGAAGATTATTAACATTCAAATCATCCGGTTTATTTCATGATCCGGTTTCTAAACCCCATAATAAGAATTCAATAAAATTTACTGGACTTGGAGATAAGACAGATAAAAATAATGCTTTAAAATCATTTGAAAAATTAGGCCCTTACAGTGAAGGGTTTGTTGATTTCATGGCATATCAACCATTGTATAGTCTACCTGATGGAAAGGGTAATCTTGAAGAAGCTGAATACGGAAATGATGGGAAAAAAGTGCTACCATATTTAATTGTTAATTGTGCAATCAGTCCACATAGGATATCAAAGATTTCGCAGCTAGATGATCCAGGACTATTTAGGTTGCGAAAAAGGATTTCTCCGTTATTAAGAGATCTGGCAATAAAAAGGCAACGTTCAGGGAGAAAACTTATGCCAATTTTAGAAAGGTTTTTTAATTCGGTGGAAGAAGTTATACCCTTGAAAGATTATTTGCCGTTTATAGCCGAAGAGATAGGGATAGGTACAGCCCGGAAACAAAACCACGAATTGTTTCATGTTACTTTCCATGAACAAGATGTGAATATGGGAGGCCAGATTTGTGATCGTGAAGAGATGCACACCTTTGAAGGCTATTTCAAAAAGAATAAAATTAAATATGTTGATCCATTTTTCGAGATAATAAAAGAGACTCATATCGGGATAAGGGATATGATTTCAGCTATAGGTGTCATAAGATTTTTATATAAAAACAAAAGAGAATGGAAAGGGAACAGGTTAGAATTATTAGAAAGTTTTTTTAGAGCTTATTTTCGGCGGCTTTCTTATATTTATTTTGAACGTTGGGAGAGTTTGATTGATTATCTTGGTAATGTAATCATTTTTTATTTTGATCGTGACGATGTACTCGGACAAGATGGATTAAAAAAAATAAGAGAATGGTATAGACTAGAAAAAGAAAGAAGGAGGAAACGCAAAGGGATATCGACAAGGATGAGTGACTCTAACCCAATATTACGGTATTCATTGAAGCCAAAGCCATAATCGACGGGGAATAAAAGGGATATTCTATGATTTTATGCCTTTCTATAAGAAAAGGGACGGAGGACTTCAGTAGATCTACGGGACGATGGTGAAATATAAAAATCTGAAAACTTTATGCGCATAAAATTATATTAAACCAGGATGAAAAGGGACTTTTATTATGACAGGGTCCATACTTTCTTATTAACAAAAAGATCCGATGATAATCATTGACAGCAAATCATTGCCTATACCGGTGCTCGCCACCGGAAAGGGCTGGCTGGTGGTGGATAAACCCGCCGGCATTACCGTGCACAACGAACCCGGGCTAGATGTTTGCTCCTTGGCATCTGCGTTTATTCAAAAAGAACCGTCCGTTTTAGCTCAGATAGATATGGACTCGGATTTCAGAGTCAATCCTGTTCATCGACTCGACAAGGAGACAAGCGGCATTATTCTACTGGCCGCCACCCCGGAAATGTTTCGATTTTTTTCAAAGCAATTTGAATCCCGTCAGATAAAAAAACGATATGTCGCTATTTTACATGGCATGCTGGAAAACCCGCAAGGAGCCGACCCGTGGGGAACATGGCGCTGGGCGCTTGCCAAAACTGCCGGTGGACGCCTTCAGCCCGAAGGCGCCGGCCGACGGCAACCCGCCAGAACACGTTACCGAATCCTTGACCGCAGTGCCCATTACACGATGGTGGAAATTGAACTTTTCTCCGGCCGCAAGCATCAGATCCGGCGCCACGCAAAGCTGTCCGGTCACGCGGTGGTCGGCGACGCCCGTTACGGCTCCAAACGGGCCGCAGATTATCTGAAAAAGAAGTTTGCCTTTGATCGTCTTGCGCTGCATGCGCACGCGCTCACATTTCGACTGCCGGGCGGAACAGGGCCGGAAACCGTCACCACACCGGCAATTCCAGGCCAGATGCAGAATCTATTTAAAAATGACCGGTAAAACTAAAAAAAGCTGAAATTACCTTGAAATGAACCCAGTTCGACAAATCGCATTTGGATATTCAACTAAATGTGAATGGGGTCACCTTGATCCTTGATTAAGTATAAAATAAAGGTAAGTATGGATTTGCAGAACGTACATAAGTTTATAAGTTGATTGTGGGAAAAGCGTTCAAAATTCAGGATCTCTAGACTTCTATACGGCATACTTTCTGGGCCATCCTCAGGAAAAAAGGAGTTTGTGTAAATGTGCAGGTCTATTCAACTATGTTTAAAATTGGCACTGATTCTGTTTATGGTCAATGGGTGCTCCGGAAAACGACCCGACGAGATGGGTATTGATCCGTCCGGACTTAGAGGCTGCCCCAAAAGCCCAAATTGTGTATCGTCAGAAGCCAAAGACGCAAAGCATTCAATTGAGTGGTTTCGTCTAAAAGGAAATCCTACCGTAAGTTGGCCCATTATCCAGTATGAAATAGCTTCAATGCCCAGGTGGACCATTGTCACGGCAACCGATACCTACATCCATGTGGAATGCAAGAGTCGGATCTTCCGATTTATTGATGACCTTGAACTATACTTGAATTCATCGAATGGGATCATCTCGATTCGTTCGGCGTCTCGCGTCGGCTATTGGGATTTTGGTGCAAATCGTCGGCGTGTCGAGTTTTTTCGGAGCGAGCTCAGAACCAAACAGCTCATCGAGTAGGGACCTGGGATTAAACCTTGATTATTGATTAAAATGATTTGAGTGGTCTTTGTGGTAGGCCATAAAATTGATCAGATGTTGATAAGTGATCTTTTTAACTGACCGGATTCTTTGAGATTTCAGGAAGGCTTTAAATTCATTATCTCAGAGAGCGCAAAATGCATTAATTGATTATTTCGGTGGAATAGATATATTTATTAATCCCAACAGGTTAGCAGATTCTGGCAAGAACAGGTTACTTAAGATAAAAAATCTTGGCCGAAAGACAATTAATGAAATAGCAAGCAGTTTGGAAAAACATGGATTTTTATCAAATAAGGGAGAGTTGTAAATGCTGTTTTAAAACACTATGTTAATTATCGGCTAACCTGTCAGTTCAGTTGACAGCCAGGGCCTCGCGGCTGATTTGCAGCGTTCGGCTCTCAAATACAAATCAATTACCAAAGAAAGGTTCGGATATGGCCAAAAAAAAGACCACGAAAAACTCGCTGAGTGTTGACAAGGGGTTGGTGGCAATGTTTCTCAAGATGTCGCCAGAGGAACGCTTACAGGCAAATGATAACGCGGCACGAACTATTCAGGAGTTAAGAGATGCCTACAAGCAGCAAAGAAATGACCGGCCCGGACCTAAGCGCAGTACTTGAGGGGCTAATAAAAGCTGACGTCAACTTCATCCTGGTCGGTGGTCTTGCTGCCGTCGTGCAGGGCGCACCCGTTACCACGATGGATGTCGACATCGTCCATAACCGATCTCCCGAAAATATTGTCAAACTGCTTGCGTTTCTCAAGTCAATTGGCGCATTTCATCGTCGCCTAGACGACAAGGTAATTGAACCAACGGAACGGGATATTTCAGGAGAAGGCCATGCTCTATTTTCGACCCAGTTGGGTCCTCTATACGTCCTTGCTGTGATTGAGGAAGGGAAAACCTATGATGACCTGCTTGAACAAACAGTGGACGTCAAAT
>JAYEFV010000329.1:0-10705 GCA_034658755.1 Thermodesulfobacteriota bacterium
AATAGAAGCGTCATATATCCAGCACCGTTCGCACTTGTCACCGGTTGCCGGTTCAACTAAAATCGACAGGCTGTCGATATCCTGGCTCTCAAAAGCGCCGCCAGGGTTTCCCCCATTAACCAGAGATGCTCCGGAAACAATAAATATGGTGCTTAATTCATTTTCATAGGGGTAAAGTATATCATACAGGTCATTATCCGTATAAAGGGTAACAACGGCATCCAGGGAATGACCGATCAGCTTTTTAACTCTGGCTTCCTCAAGGGCCTTTGTGACATCGCCGCGCACGTCAAGGATTCGTTTCCACTTTTTCGCCAGTTCTTGATCCTTCCATGCTTCATTTACTTCAGGAAGAGATGTCAGGTGAACACTCGGCTCATTTTCTTTACTTCCCGGCATGAAGCTCCATAGCTCTTCTGCGGTAAAGGCAAGTATCGGCGCCATAAGCCTTACCATGGTGTCTATCAGAATGTGAATGACTGTCTGTGCGCTTCTTCTGCCTGCTGATTCAGGCGGTGATGTGTATAACCTGTCCTTAAGAATATCAAGGTAGAACGCTGAAAGATCGACAATGCAATAATTGTAAAGCGCATGGTAGATAACATGAAATTCATAGGTATCATAGGCTTTTAGTGTCCGTTCAATCAACTCTTGAAGCCGGTGCAGTGCAAACCTGTCGATTTCCGGCATAGAACCATAGGGGACGGCATCTTTTTCAGGATCGAAGTCATATAGATTGCCAAGCATGAATCTGCTCGTATTTCTGATTCTCCGATACGCATCGCTCAACTGTTTCAAGATGTTTTCAGAAATACGAATGTCATCCCGGTAATCAGATGCCGAAACCCAGAGACGGAGAATTTCCGCCCCGTGCTTTTTGATCACCTCGTCCGGAGCAACAACATTTCCTAAAGACTTGGACATCTTTTTGCCTTGTGCATCCACAACAAACCCATGGGTCAATACCGAATTAAACGGCGCCGCCCCCCTTGTACCCACAGCCGTAAGGAGCGAACTGTGAAACCATCCCCTGTGCTGATCGCTCCCCTCAAGATAAAGATCGGCGGGCCATTTCAGACCGGTGCGCTTTTCAAGTACCGCAGCGTGGCTGACACCGGAATCAAACCATACATCCAGGATGTCATCTTCTTTAACAAATGTGGTATGACCGCACTGACCGCAAACGGTATCTTCGGGAAGAAATTCTTTTGCATCTTTTTCAAACCAGATATCGGCGCCATGCCCTTGAAACTTTGTATATACTCGATCTATTATTTCCTGGTTTATGTGTATGGCACCACACTTTTCACAATAAAAAATCGCTATGGGAACTCCCCAGGCACGCTGCCGGGATACGCACCAGTCTGGTCTGCTTTCAATCATTCCGTAGATTCTTTCTCTTCCCCAGTGCGGTATCCAAGTGACCCTGTCGATCTCTTCAAGTGATTTTTTTCTTAAGCCGGTCTTGTCCATGGAAATAAACCACTGGGGGGTGGCCCTGAAAATCACAGGTTTTTTGCAGCGCCAGCAGTGGGGATAAGAATGCTCCATTGTCTCCTGATCCAAAAGGAAGTCATTTTCCCGCAGCCGGGCAATGATATCCGTATTGGCCTTGAAAACGAATTGACCGCTGAAAAAATCGGCTTCTTCTGTAAAACACCCTCTGTCATCTACAGGGGAATACGCATCCAAATCATACAAAAGACCCACTTCATAGTCTTCACGTCCATGGCCGGGAGCGGTATGAACACAACCTGTGCCGGCATCCAGAGTTACATGGGGCCCCAGGATAATTATGGACTTTCGATCATATAATGGATGAAAACATTCTTTTCGCTCAAGACGGTCCGCTCGAATTTCGGCAAGTATGGAGAAATCTGAAAAACCAAAGGTCTTCATACAGCTTTTTACAAGTTCCTTTGCCAGGATCAGCACGTCGCCATTTTTCGTATCAACCGCGGCATAAATAATATCCGGATGAAGCGCTACGGCAAGGTTTGCCGGAATGGTCCAGGGTGTTGTTGTCCATATGACGACAAAAACTTTTTTATCTCCCAGGTCGGGAATCTCGGCGCTTAAATCGTCTATTAAGGGGAATTTTACGAAAATTGACGGTGATGATTCATCATGATATTCTATCTCAGCCTCAGCAAGGGCTGTTTTGCAACTGCAGCACCAGTAGATCGGTTTTTTGCTTCTAAAAAGGCTTCCCTGAGATGCAAATTTTCCGCACTCCCGAGCGATGATGGCTTCATATTCATAGTTCATGGTCAAATACGGATTCTCCCATTCGCCCATGACACCCAGGCGCTTGAATTCTTCACGTTGAATATCGATATATTTTTCAGCATACGCCCGGCATAACCTTCTAATCTCTGCCTGGGACATTTCTAATTTTTTGGATCCCAGCTCTTTTTCAACATTGTGTTCCACCGGAAGCCCGTGACAATCCCATCCCGGTACGTAAACGGCGTCATAACCGGCCATTTGTCGAGAACGAACAATAATATCCTTCAAGATCTTATTAAGTGCCGTGCCGATATGAATATGACCGTTTGCGTAAGGAGGGCCGTCGTGCAGTATAAACTTTTCACGGCCTTTGGACGCCTGTCTGATTTTTTCGTATAAACGGTTTTCATCCCAGATTTTGAGCTGCCCGGGTTCCCGCCTGACAAGACTGGCTTTCATGGGAAATTTTGTGCTGGGAAGGTTGAGTGTTTTTTTATAGTCCATACATCCTCCAAATTCGGATTTTATTTGAGCTGAAATTCAATGCCGTGCATCTGAGTAAAACTCAGTGCTTGCAGAATTTAGATTTTAAATTGTGAAAAATACTTGCAAAACCGCTTTCTGTCAAGAAAATAGGTGCAACCTGATTCTGTAAATTCAGGACTCACTTAAAAATAACTTCATAATTTGGGTGCGTTCTATTGAGATGCTGCTCAGCAAAAAGCCCGAACAATATCTTGTTCGGGCCGATTGATGTTAATCGAAACGTCTGTTTTTTTTTAACAGGATCTGGAGCCGGTTCTAATACACTCCAAGATCTTTCAGCACTATATTGATACCCAGTTTCTTGACTTTCAATCTTAAGAACTCGGCAATAGTTGGTTGATACGCTTTTACTTTAAGATACATATTGGCTTCCGAGGGGGTTTTGCTTCCTTTCTTATTGTTACACGACTTACAGGAAGACACACAATTTTCGAAATCTGTTTTACCTCCCCTGGATTTTGGAATAATATGGTCGATCGTCAATTTTCTTTTTTCACCGCCGCAATAAGCACATTTGAATCCGTCCCGGATAAGAACGTTCTTTTTGCTGAAAGGGACCCTGTTGATGTAGAGTGTTCTGATAAGCTTTATCAGCCTCATTACCGCCGGAACTTTAACGGCAAACCCTTCAGCAGTTCTGATTAATCTTTCGGAATGCCTTAAAACCTGCACCTTACCCTTTACGATCAGGCACATTGCCCTTTTCCAGTTTACAACGTTTAGAAAAGTATAGTCGGCATTCAGCAAAACACATTGATCCATATTTTTATCTCCTGTTCAATTATTCCACAGCCCTATATCCTATCTTTTAAAACAAATCAATACATCTTTAAAATTTGACGGCTTCGTAAAAAGTCCCAACACCGTCATGCCGGACTTGATCCGGCATCCAGAACTTATTGAAATTACTGGATTCCGGCTTGGCCGTCATCCCGGACCCCGATCCGGGACGGAATGACGATTCCAAGAGATTTTCGACTTTTTAAGAGTTCATCAAAATTTGAATGTTATTTATTTATTTTGGTTTTCGGTAAAATTCTCTGGGATTAAACTCGGATACACCACCGAAATTTTTATCTATCATAACGGTACGAATTTCTGTGCACAAATCGCATTTGTTGATATATCCTGACCAGGCCGGCGCATATGCGAATGCTTTGTGTGCGACATCATATATAACTTTAATGTCTGAAGTAAAACGTGTTGTAATGACAGGATATTTTTCTTTGGAAAGCGGTTTACCCAAATCCTTGGTCGAAACAGAAAGGCCGAAACAAAGGCCGGGAATATAGTTTCCGAATAGAGTTAGTCGCACCAGGGCAGGCGAAGTTAATCCTCTATTTTCAGCCGATTCGGAGCTAAATGCCGTCTTGACAATACGATCTTCATTTTGGTATTCGAATCTCGATTGTCCGAAGCCGGTTGGGACTTGTTGCCGCATCAGTGGCAGCACAATATATTGTTACTCATCCCCAGCCGTCACACAACATTAACAACATCAGTTTTTTTGCTTTAAAAAGGGAATTCTTATCCTTCCGCTTCCCGAAGGGTTAAGGGTTGCATGGGATCTTGGATTTTGGAAAGCAAACGTGCATGAAATATCCATAAGGGGCTAATTTAGCTTCGAAGCGCCCCAATGGTTTAGCGTGATGACAGAGCAATGGGGTTTTAGCGCTATAAATACTTACAGTCGAAAAGGACAACTGTCAGAATGAAGATCTTTCATAAGCTACTTATCGGCTTTCTAGTCATAGCGGTTTTGATGGGATGCGTGGGCGTCCTATCATTTGGTAAACTCAAAAACATCGCGTTACGTGTACACCAACTCGGCAAGAGTTCGATGATTGAGTTCGAATCGGCAGATCGTATGCTCATCGTCTTAAGAAGTTGTCAGCTCTCGGCCTTACAGTTTGTTAACCAGTTGCGCGGCAACGAACTTTATCCGTTCAGCTCCCGTGACCTCGATGACACCATCAGTGACATACAGGCGAGTCTCCACGAGTTCTCAAGGCTTCTAAAGATGACGATTAATGCCACTGAGGTTGCCGTCAATTTGGCCCAAAGGTATAACGACAACCAAACAGCGGCATCCGAGCGCGAAGAGCTTGAGGCGTGGCTCTATCCCCTGCGAGATCTTTTCAAACAATACGAAGCGTCGATGTTGAAGTTTACCCAATTGGTCGGCGCGGACATCTTCTCGGTCAGTCAACACTTGGCCGCGCAAACCGAAAAGCAGACGTTTAAACAGATGCGCTCCCTCATTGAGGAGATTAGTGAAGATGCTCGGGAAGAAATGCACTCTGTAATATCAGACATTCTAGATGACTATATTCCCAATGCGACCCGCATCGTCGTGGGGTCGACTTTCCTGGGTTTCCTCTTGGCAATCGTGTTAGGATTCACCATTGCGCGGAGCATCTCCAAACCTATTATGGCCCTTGAAGCAGCCGCTCTCAAGGTTGGCAAAGGCCGGATGGATGCCCGCGTTGATTTAGAATCCAAGGATGAAATTGGGGTGTTGGGCCGAGCCTTCAACCAAATGGTGTTCGATCTCAACCGAACCACCGTATCGAAAATATTTTTAGATAACGTTATCGAATCCATGCTCGATGCGCTAATTGTAACCACTCCCGATTTAACTATTCAGATGGTCAATGGCGCGGTCTGTCAGCTTAGCGGCTATCATAAATCTGAGCTTGCCGGCAAGTCGGTGAGATTGATTATCGGCCCGGAGGAACCCGAATCATCAATCTTTGATCAACTACAGCTAAAAGGTGCTGTCAGAAATGTTGAGCTAACATGCGTGACGAAACAAAAGCGAAGAATTCCGATCCTTTTTTCAGCCACAGTATTGGTCAAAGATGATCAGGTTCATTCCATTGTATGTGCGGCCCGCGATATCCACGAAAGAAAAGAAGCCGAGATTGCCCTCCAAAAGGCTCACGACAAATTGGAAGAACGCGTCGAAAAGCGTACCAGCGATTTAGGGCAAACTGCGGAACGCTTGCGCCAAGAGCTTCTCGAACATCGCGCTACAAGTGAAGCTTTACACCAATCAGAAAAACGGCTGCGACGCTTGTCCTATGGTATTTTGAAGGCTCAAGAAGATGAAAGAAAACGCTTGGCAAACGAGCTGCATGATGAACTGGGACAATCCTTGTCGCTCTTGAAGGTGCAGCTAGGTGCTATGCAACGCAAGCTGCCCCCTGATCAAGGTGCACTTGGGGAGGAATTGCAGGAGATGAGACTTTATCTGAATCAAGTGATCGAAGACGTACGCCGCCTTTCGCGGGACCTGAGTCCGACTCTTCTGGCCGACTTGGGATTATTGGCCGCCCTGGAAAAGATTGGGAAAGACTTTGCCAAATATTACCCCACAACTGTCTTGTTTGAAACCGCCGCCATCAATCATCTGTTTTCTCAGGATACCCAAATTGTGATATATCGTATCTTCCAGGAAATCTTTACCAATATCGCCAAACACGCCCAGGCAAGCCATGTGCAGGTGGAGATCCGCTTACGCAACAATAACGTCTTGATGGCTGTTCAGGACAACGGGCAAGGATTCGACCCAGCCGAGGTGACCCTCCAGGAATCTGCGGATAAGGGCTTGGGGTTAACGTCGCTTTACGAAAGGGCACGCATGATAAATGCCGATTTTGATTTGTGGTCTCAAAAAGGCCAGGGCACGCGCTTGTTGTTTACGATTCCGATCCAAACCGGAGAGTTGATCTAATGGGAACTTGTCGTATTTTTTTGGCGGACGATCATCGCCTGTTTCGTTTAGGCATTCGCAAAATTCTCACCGAAAGAAGCGATCTTGAGATCATCGGTGAAGCCAGCGACGGTCTTGAATTGCTGCGCCAGCTCGGCAAGTTGACGCCGGATATGGTGATTTTGGACATCTCCATGCCCAACCTGCGCGGAATCGAGGCGACCAGTGAAATTAAAGCATCGCATGCCGACCTAAAAGTGTTGATTTTGACCATGCATAAGGATATCGATTATCTTCAAAGCGCTATAAATGCCGGTGCTGATGGTTATCTGCTGAAAGAAGATGCAGATGATGCACTGTTTACGGCGATCGATACCATCCGCGCCGGCAAAAGCTTCATATCGCCGAGTTTGTCAAGCGAATTAAGTGACAGCCTGGTTCAGATTATTCGCGGTGATCGCAAATCCCCCGAAGATAAGCTCACACCCCGCGAAAGAAGCGTCCTAAAGCTAATCGCCGAAGGTAAAACCAGCAAAGAAATCGGCGAACTGCTTTTTATTAGTGCACGCACCGTCGAGCATCACCGGGCCAACATTATGAAGAAATTGAACTTGAAAAATCTTGCCGACCTTTTAAAATTTGCCATTAAAAAAGGCTACTTATCTGACAGTTGAGTCACATGCTGGTTCATATCCATTATGTGTGACACCCCTATAAGTACTTATACCTAGTCCCAATCTCTGTATTTCTACCCTCCGAAAAACCCGTAGTCTACCGCATTGCGCGCGAAGCACCCGTGTGCTAGTTTATTTCACACTACCGAAGCAACCGCAAACCGCATGACTATCACAAATTGGCCTAAAAGTAGAGTAGCTACCGTTTAGGCCAAACTAAAAAAGGAGGAAAAAAAAATGAAGATAAGCAATGCCCAATTAAAAATAGATTCCGCTTCCGGACAGACCCATTCCGATGTATTGGTTTGGAATGCCCCTGAGACTTTAAAATGGTCCTGGTCTTTGCGTATTCTGGATCCGGACAAGGCTTACTATTTCCATGACCAAAATCGTGCCAAACCCAAAATCGGCGATGTTGCCCTGGTTCGGATTGATAAGATCAGCAACCACACCAAAATGATAACGGCCAGGAGTGAAAGACTGCGACTGCATCATAACGACATCATTGTAGGTGTTTTTGGTAACCGCTACGCCACGGATGCATTTGAAGCCGAGGTGCACGGCTTGGAGCAGCTGCACCTGCTGACTAATGCCGGCATGATCGGTACGATGCTTTCAAAGAATCAGAAAGTAAAATTCCCTACCCAAGTGACTTTTCTCGGTTATCTTACCGATAAAGAAGGCCAGACCGTCAACATTAAAGAGGTTTTGTTTCCCGCCGTGGTGGCTGATTCCCGACATCAAAATGTCGTTTTAGTTGTTGGATCGGGGATGAACAGCGGTAAAACCTCTACAGCCTCCAAACTAGTCAAAGCTTTACTTAAGAGAGGACTCCGCGTTTCCATTTGCAAACTGACCGGCAGTGTTTCACCCGGAGATTTATTTGAATATCATTCCACCTCGGCGCAAGATGTCCGTGATTTCAGCGATTACGGCTTTCCTTCGACTTACTTAAGTGAACGCCAAGAATTGATCGGACTCTTTTACACCATGCTGGCCGATGCATCACGGGTAAAACCGGACGTAATCATCATGGAGATCGCTGATGGGATTCTGCAGCGCGAAACCAAAATGTTGCTCCAGGCCCCTGAAATCAAACAGCATACCTGTGGTGTCATGCTTACCGCCACCTGTGCCGGTTCGGCTTTGTTTGGCATCGACAAAATTCAGTCCTATGGGCATCGGGTCATCGGTGTTTCAGGTGTGATCACCAATGCCTCCCTTTACGTCGAAGAGTTTCAGGGCAACTCACAGCTGCCCATTGCCGCTTCCTGGGGCGATGGCAGTGAGCTGGCTGAGTTGGTGATTAGAGAGATGGGGGAGGCGTCATGAAGACAAAACAACCGACCCGCATGGCTTGGTCCTATTTACGGCACCATAAATTGCGCCTGATCGCAGCCGTTTTCTGGCGCAGCCTCTACGAACTGGTACCAATACAAGTGCCCTTGCTCACAGGGCTCATTGTTGACGCTTTGACCGGCGGCACGATCAGTTTGTGGGGGATTAACCGCTATCTGACCAGTCCAATTGCAATCTTGCAATTCGCTGCTGCCGGATTGCTGGGTATCGCTCTTGTCTACGGCGTGAGTTCTTATGGCTGGACGATGGCCACTGCCAGGCTAAGTCGCGGTTTTGTGACCGATTTACGAAGACGTCTCATCGCTCATGCGATTAATCTATCTCTGGATAGGCACCTGCGTATAGGCGCAGGGGGACTTATCGATCGAATCTTGCGGGACACAGCCGCCACACGCTCTTTTCTTGAAAAAGTATTCGTGCGGACCCTGACCAACTTTCTGCGCGCGGGGTATCCCTTGATGATGCTGTTTGCCCTTGATTTTCGGCTGGCGCTGATCGCCCTATCGGTGCTTCCGATTCAGCGGCTCATTTCCCGACAGCTTGAACAACGGCTGCACGCATCCACCCGGCAACGCCGCAACAGTGACTCAATGCTTTTGGCGGTTTTAAAAGAGAACTTGGATGGCATCGAAACCATCCAAACGCTAAATGCCAACGACGTTGCAGTAGGAGCACTCAACCACAGGGCCGATCAACTGGAGCAAAAGCAACTTGGGGTGGCCCGCGTCACAGCGTTCATGCGATTAACAGTCTGGCTCTCCACCGGCATTGGTTTGGCGCTCACCTGGTGGCAGGGGGGACTGCAAGTGCTGGCAGGCCAGATGACCGTTGGAAAATTGGTCGTCTTTACAGGCCTGGTCACATTTGCTTACCGCCCGTTCCGGCAATTCACCAACATCGTCAATGTCTACCACCGCGGACTGGTCAGTCTGGAACGGATCTACGAGCTGCTGAGCGTCGAAACCTCCGTTCAGGAGCGCTCTGATGCAGTACCTCTAAGCGTCAAAGAAGGCCGGATTACCATCGATCAGGTCTCTTTCGCCTATGATAACCAGCCTGTGCTCCGCGATATTAATCTCCAGATCAACCCCCATCAGCTGGTTGCCGTGGTTGGCCGCAGTGGCTCGGGCAAGTCCACGCTGCTGAAACTCTTGGTTCGTTTGTACGATCCCCAGAAAGGGCGGGTTCGCATAGACGACCAGCCCATCGATGCGGTGACGGTGGCCTCCTTGCGTTCGCAGATCGCTTTAGTCGGTCAGAATCCAATACTGTTCAGCGATACGATTCTTGACAATGTCCGCTTGGCGCAACCTGGAGCCGCTTTGGGTAAGGTTAAGGCCGCTTGCCGCTTGGCTGGGGCCCTGAGTTTTATCGAAAAGCTCGACGATGACTTTGAAACGCGCATTGGGACTGACGGGATCAATTTGTCCGGAGGACAAGCGCAACGCATTGCTATTGCGCGCGCGCTATTGGCCAGTCCGGGACTGCTGCTCATGGACGAGCCCACCTCTGCCTTGGACGCGGAGACCGAGGCCGCAATCGTTAAGACGTTGGTGCAGTTGAAACAGCACACGACCATCGTCCTCACTGCTCACCGCGCCCAAGTGGTACGCAGCGCTGATCAGATTGTGGTCATGGACAATGGGCGGATCAGCGCCCAGGGAAACCACCAATACTTGTGGGAGAACTGTCATGTTTACAGGGGACTTTTTGCCGACAACCAAATCCTCTCTCTGGCCGCCTAAATTTGACGGCAAGTTTGCCATACTGGCCGATTCCATCCGGGAAGAGACGATTGGCCGATCCGAAGAAGATCGTCCGCTGACCGCAACCCTGATGGGGTCGCCCAAGGCACGCACCCGTATCTTGGTCATGGCCGGGCAACATGGCGATGAACAGACGGCTATACGATCTGTCAAACGCTTGGTAGCGATGAACGGGACGCAATGGGTTGCGGGCGGCAACCTTCAAATCGCCATATTGGCCGACGCCAACCCGGATGGGGCTGCCCGAAGAACGCGCCTCAATGCCGGCGGGATCGATCTGAACCGGGACCACCAGCTGCTGCTTGCTGCGGAAACAACCGTCCTGCATGGTTTTATCCGCGACTGGCTCCCACACCTGATCGTCGACGTGCACAATTACCCGCCACGGCGCAAGCACCTGTTACGACAAAACTTGA
>JAYEFV010000330.1:0-2652 GCA_034658755.1 Thermodesulfobacteriota bacterium
CGGTCAAATAAATAATGATATTGGTATCAATTAATATTTTTTTACCTTTGATCCTTTTTTTGAGCACTGAATCTGTAGTTGTTTTCATCGTTCTTTTCGCTCTTCATCAATATACGCTTTAATTTCATCAGGACTGCTGCCAAAACTCTGAACTGTTAATCCTGTTAGTTTTTGAGTGAAAGAAGGTACCGGCTGTAAAATAATTTTATTTTCTTTCCTATGCAGCAGGATTTTTGAACCTTTTTTTATATTCATTTCTTTCCGCAGGCTGGCAGGCAGAACAATGTAGCCTCTATTTGAAACTGTCACATTAATTGATTTCATATGCAAACTCCTTTTTGTATGTCATGTTGTATTTTATCAGCATTTGAATGTATGTCAAGGGAAAAAGATTTCTCGTTTTTACTCCTTACCGTTACGAAAGCCAAACATCAGCTCTCCCAGGACAATAGGAGAAAATAAAACGCGGCTATGCCGCTCAGATTGGCGAAAGGCTAAAATTCCTATCCCTGTGGCAAGCTACGGGGTATTTCGGAATTTTTGACACAGCCCTTCAGGCTGCGGCACCGCACTTTTGCCTTAAAAAAGATCTTATCTTTCATTTGAATTCATCCTGCGCTGCAAGCAGCAGGGAATTCAAATTTAAAGTCCGGCAAAAGGCTATAGTTCTTAAGAGAAACTTGTCTCGCTTATTCCAAAGACTTTTGTCAACTTTTCTCTGGTTGCCTTGCGATAAACAGCGCCTTCACGTTCCCATTTTGCCACGGTCGCCTGTTTTACACCTATTTGACGGGCAAGTTCTTTCTGTGTCCATCCCCTTTCAAGGCGCTCCCGTTTGACAGGATTCATAAAGATATAGTCTTCCGCTTCGTTCTGATCATATAGTGGTTCAGACCTAGCTTCACGAATGTCACGCAGATCGGATTCATCTTCTATGCGGTCAAGGATGGCCTGGAATGACTTGATAGGTAGCACCACAAACTTTACTTCTCCGTTTTCCTTAATTGTCTGGTATTCCATATTTACCTCTTGTAAATGTCGCCTCGCGTGCGGATTTTAACTACTTCTATTATTAATTGGTCATCCTTACGTGTATAGATGATACGGTATTGCCCCACTCTGAGACGAAAACCCTTTCGTCCCTTTAAGACGTCTATATCAAGAGAGGAGTTGTCCGGATTTGCTGCAAGCTCATGCAAATTATTCACGATGACCGATTTTATTTTTAGCGGCAGGCGTGCCAGATAGTTTCTGGCCTGCCGCCTGTATTTCAATTCATACATAGATTATAATTATAGCTTTAAAAGATATATTGTCAAGATGAAAAATAAGCGGAAGAGAGGTACAATCCGCACAGCATAGGAATAGCCTTCGGATTCCACGGGGCAGTGATTACCTCGGTACGATTTTCCGAACCTACCCCAGTACCATCTTCCGGAGCTACGAGACAAGCGGGGGTAGGCGCAGCTTAAATATCTCACGCAAAGGCGCAAAGACGCTAAGATAAAAAATAATTGAAAGACAATTATAACTGAGAATAAAATTGCGAAGATAATTGTGGATGCGGCATTTCAAATTCATAAAAGACTTGGGCCAGGACTTTTGGAATCCGTATATGAGATTGTTTTGGCTTATGAATTAAAGAAAAGAGGCATGAAGGTTAATCGGCAGGCACCGGTGGCCATAGTTTATGATGACATAAAGTTCGATGAGGGATTCAGAGCAGACTTGATTGTAGGAGAGAAAGTCATTGTGGAGCTTAAGTCTGTTGAAAAAGTAATCCCAGTACATAAAAAGCAATTACTAACTTATTTGAAATTGGCGGATAAAAAGATGGGTTTGTTGATTAATTTTGGTGCTGAGCTGATTCGTGATGGTATCTCAAGAGTTGTCAATGGGTTATAGATTTAAAATCTTAGCGACTTAGCGACTTTGCGTGAGACAATAATTTCTAATCGAAAAAAGGGGGGGCACACCCTTAAATTGTTAAGTTAATCAAACTGACGGGTGCGAAGAACGAGAGGACATGATTCAACTGGGTAAAGAGGTCGTAAATCACGATATGCAATTTAGGCATTGCGATTAATACCAGTCTATAAGCTCTAAACCAGCCACTCTTTCAAATTCGGCTATGTTGTGTGTAACAAGAATGCCTTTTTTAGATAAAGCAACTGCCGCGATGAGAATATCGTAGGGTCCGATCACCAAGCCCTTTTTCTCAAGCTTTACCCGGATTGTCGCAGCATACCCGGCCCCCTTGTAGCCGAAAGGAAATATATTGACAGCATTAATTAAATCCTGCAGTTGTTTTTGTCGTTTTGCCGGCGATGTTGATTTAGCGATACCGACCTCCAACTCAAACAGCACAATTGTCGGAACAGCAATATCCCTTGGCGGTACTTTCAGCAGATGTCTTGAAACGTTCCCCATCCCTTTGAAAAAATAGATCAGGGTGTTTGTATCCAAGACGTACATTAAATTTTCTCCCTGTCTGCATCGCGACCCATGTTTTTCCTGATATCTTCTGCATAATAATATACGTAAAAAATATACGGCAAAATTGACTATTGGCTAAAATAGCCGAAACTCAGGAAGCAGAAAAGATTAAAGAAAAACTTCGAGAGATCGTACCGGAATATCGGCCGGCTTAAA
>JAYEFV010000331.1:0-2648 GCA_034658755.1 Thermodesulfobacteriota bacterium
AACCGTTCATACCCTAAATACAGACTCAGCGGCACCCCGCCAACCGCTGAGGTAACGCTGTATCTTCCACCGATGAAATCGAACATGTGAAATGAAGAAAGGACAGGATTTGAAGGATCATCTCCCGGGGATCCCATACTGGTAACCGTTACAAAATGTTGGGCAGGATCAAGCCCTTTCTCCGTCATAAAGGCATACGCCTGATGGGTATTGGCCATGGTTTCGGCCGTTGTGTAGCTTTTTGAGATGACGATCCACAGGGTGGTCTCAGGATCAATAGCCGAGGCAATCGACCCAAAATTATTGATGTCCACGTTTGAAAGAAACATGATTTCAATATTTTTATCTGCCAGCGGATCTAATGCCCGGGCGACAAACTGAGTTCCCAGATATGATCCACCGATTCCGATGACAACAATATGTTTAAACGGTTTGCCCGTTGACCCGGTTATTTTCCCTTCATGAACTTTTGATGCAAACCGTTTGATATCATCTCTTACCCTAGTTATTTCAGGCATCACATTTTTGCCGTCAACAAAAACCGGATTGCCTGAAAAATTCCTTGCTGCCGTGTGAAGTGCCGCCCTGTTTTCAGTTGTATTGATCTTTTCTCCACATACCATTGCAGTAAACTGCTCTTTTAACTTCCGGGTTTCAGAAAGTTTGAACAAAAGTTCCATGGTCTGATCATCTAACCGCTGGCGTGAAAAATCATAAAAGATACCGGCACAATTTAAAGAGAAATTTATAAGTCGATCTTTTTCTTTTATAAGATATTTGAGATGTTTTTCAGGATGATTCATGATATCAGCATGATGGACCAATTTCTTCCAGGCGGGGATATCATTTAGTTTCATGCCGGTCATGCAGTCCTCCTTTGATTCGAAAGATTAAACGCGTTTTGAACACGATATGGCTTCACACAAAATGGTGTGTATTTTGTCGAGCTTATTGCAATCGTCTATACAATCAGGGAAATATTTTCTTTTCTCACATTCTCTACAGGGGCTCTTTGTAAGGTAACCGATTTCAAAATCGAACCTGTATTTAAGGTTTTTATAAGGCAAATGTTTCATTTTTGGGGTATGATGTTTTTTAGGTCCTCAAAATCTTCAATAATATAATCTGCACCTGCCTGTAACAGGTCTTCTTTCAGCGTGTCCTTGTCAGATGATGATATAAGAATTCCGATACCGGCAAATCCTGTTCCGGATCTTGAGGCGGCTACCATATCATCCGGCATATCCCCAACGTAATAGAATCCGGAGACGTTATGTTTATGGATCTTGGCAACGGCATCAAGTATATAAGGATTGGGTTTGCTGAGAGAGACTCTTTTTTTTTCCTTTTCGTATATTTTTTGCTCTTCTTTAATACAGTCGTCAAGAGTGTAGATAACGTTGAAAAACTTTCTCAGACCGAAAAAATCTAAAGGGTAGTCGGCCTCGGCTTTGGGACGTCCTGTGGCGATGGCCAGAATATGATTTTTTGAGAGACTTTTAAGGATGGATCTGTCAACTAAAAGTTTTTCTCTGTTTATATATCCTTTTTCGTGGTATATTCTTGCCGGAATTCCGTAGGTGGCTTCAAACATCTCCTTTCCAAGATATATCTCCTGAAAAATTTGCTTTATAATATTGCCGCTTCCCACATCGCCGGTGAAAAGGCCGGTAATGAATTCATGCTTTTGTTGCCCTTTTTTTTTCAACAGAGAGGCTACCGGGTTTTTTGTGGAGTTTAAAAACTGTGACAGGGCCGTAACATCGCAACTGCTGATCACTTTATTATGCCGGATCCAGGGGTCCGGATCGTGCTGGTCTGTCGGACTTTTTACCAAAGTGAATAGAAGGCTTATAACTAAAAAAGTCAAGTCCCAATCATTATTCAGGCCTCCGCTTTGTTTTACTCTGGCAAGATCTGTTAAGGAAAATAGAGGATCGGGTAAATTTTTCCATGATCCTGCTCCCTTGAAAAATAATCTGGCGGTTTGTCTTACCGTGTCCCGGTATGATTTTGAGACATCAACCAGGACGCCATCCATGTCGAAAACGATTAATCCTTTAGAATCCATACTCCAGACCTCGTAAATACCCCCTGGTAATTTGATGAAATTTTGGACAAATAAGCTCCTATCTGGTCGAAGAGTCAGGTTCAGAGGTTCAAGGTTCAGAGGTTCAAAGGTTAGTTGTATCCTCTCATTAATCCTATAGAATCAATAGGTTACAGAATTAATCGCAAAGCGATTAACCCTGAACCCAGAACCCCTGAACCTTTTAACCCAGACCGGTCGTATGTCCAATTTTCTTGCAAAGCCTTAGAACTAAAGGGATTGCAAACAAATTTGAAAACCTATTTTACGAGGTCTGTACTCAAATTATATACATAAACATATTGTTTATTGCAATTTATTTGCGAAAGGACGTGCTTATTTTTACATTGAAAACCTGGTCCTCCCCCCGGGCCGTAGCCCTATGGGCCGGAGGCTGGGCCTCCGGCTCGTAGAGCCTACGCCTCGGAGAGCCAGGTAAGAGTTCTCCGGCTCTGCCTTGGAGTTTTGTGTCTAAAAATACAAATTCCAAGCGCCAAATTACAAATAAATCTCAAATTCCAATATTCAATGACCAAAACCTTCCAGGACGAGACATTGT
>JAYEFV010000332.1:0-2643 GCA_034658755.1 Thermodesulfobacteriota bacterium
TGGTTTCTTTAATTGTGACATAGACATGTCCACTTTTGATGACCCAATTTGAAATAATTCGTTTAATAAATAAAAAACAAATATCAGGAGAACTTTCTGTAAGTGAAAGTGATCAGCTTCTTTCTGACATCCTTTCACTACCGATTCGTCTTTTCCCTCACTCCTCAAACTATCCTCTTTCCCCTCATTTCCCGCTTTCTCATCACCCCCAAATTCCATCTTGACAATTATTATTTCTTACGATAGTATTATTTTGTAGGATTTATTACAAACAAAGAAGAGGGGAAAAGCCATGCGAACAGTTATTACTTCTAAATATCAGACAACCATACCGAAAGCCATTCGGGAAGACCTCAGACTATCCATCAACGATACAATTGAATGGAAGGTTGAAAATGGAAGAATCGTGGTTGTTCCCATGCAGAAGAAATTTCTGAAGTTTATAAACACTGTCAAAACTGGTGGTGGGAATATCGAGGATGACATCAAATTATCAAGGAAACGGCGGGCAGAGAGATACCTGTGAAAAGACATACTATTGTAATAGATACCAACGCCCTTTTATCCTTTGTAACGGATAGAAACAAAAGCTAGCAGGACAAAATAGCCGAACTTTTTGAAAACGCTGCCGGACTGCGGATGTCGATTTTATGCCCGCAGAATGTACTAACCGAATTTGTTTATGTGCTTGAAAAGGTATATGATATTTCGAAATCGGTAATAAAACAAATGATCAGTGATTTCGTTTCCATGCCCGGAATAGAAATTGTCCATGAAGTAAACCTGAGAATCCTTTTTTCGTACTGGCCTGATAAGATTCCGGACTACGGCGATGCTATTGTTACATCCGTCTGCAGGGCCAGAAAGGGAACCATGGTCGCAACATTTGACCGTAAATTCTGTACGGCCTTAAAAAGAATGGGCTTTTCTGTATATCTCTGACAAACGCCTCCTCGCCTCCCAGCTTTTCTGTCTCCCAGCCTTTTATCCCACCTTTTTGCGGTTCCCGTCAAGAATGAAGACCTCCATGTTTTCTTTTTTGATTATTGTCAAACGTTTTCTAATAGACTTGGGGGTTCCTGATGAAGAAATTATCATTGAGGCCAATAGCAGAGACACATTTGAAAATGCTAAATTTACACAAAAGAGTTGTGCAAGATCGGGTTTTACAAACCCCATCCTGGTAACTTCAGCTTATCACATGAAGCGCGCCGTCATGAGCTTTAAGAAGACAGGTCTAGAGGTGCTACCATTTCCTGCTGGTTTTAAATCATGGCAGGGGAAACATTATAGATGGAAGTCCTACTTGCCTGGTAATTTCTTAACCGCATCAATTGCCATTAAAGAATATTTGGGACTGGTATTTTATAAATTTGCCTATTAGGAGAAACTTTAATTCTCTTGATGACCGGAGCCCATTTCACGGAGAAACTTTGAACCTAAGTCGTTAAGAAATAGGCATGTCCCAATTGTTTCTTCCCAACATCAGATTCCAGTCTTGACATATCATGCATTTGTGCTATCATAATATTGTACTATCATTTGGGAGGAGCTATGGGCACTATAAAAACAGTTGGTAGTAGCGGGCAGATCTCGCTGGGCAAAAAGTTCGCAGGTCAAACCGTAATGATTGATGAAATTCAAGCAGGCGTTTGGATCGTCAAGTTGGGACGATTCGTCCCCAATAGTGAAAAGTGGCTATACGGGCCGGACGTTCAAGCCGAACTCAACGAAGCTATTTCATGGGCAAAGAAAAATTCGCCCAAAGATACAAACTTCGAGCAATTAGAAGCCCGTATCAAGCGATGAACCAAAAAAGAAACCAGATCGTGCGCTTGGATTTGAACAACCCGGTCTTTCAACGTCAGCTTTTCAGGCTCTCTAAAATCGAACAACGCAATATCCTCAATACTCTTCGGAAATTGGCAAACATGACATGGCAGCAGGTATATTCCGATCATGGGCTAAAATGGGAGACCATACTATCCAAGAAAGGCCCTGGTGGCAACAAGCTTTACAGTTTTCGAATTGGTAAAGGATTTCGTGGAGTAGCATATCGTGACGGCTCATGGCTGCGTCTGCTGTCGTTACATCCTGATCATGATTCAGCTTATCAATAAATGTTCCGTTTTTTGTCAGATCAAACGGATTGAATTTCTTTTGGCAACTTGTTTTAAGGAAATGTCCATGGTCATCAGATAGCCATTTCTTCGTCGAGCCAGTACCAGAAAATACATGTCGTATGTGGGTTTTTGCGTGAGGCAACCCAATGCGATGCCTCTTTATAGAGATCTTTTTCACTAATAAATTCGTCAGGAAGCGAAACAGCACTATCAATGGCTTGCTCACATAGCTCTAAAGGCATGTCCTTGAATAATTTATTTTTGAAAAAATAATCCAAAAAATCCTGTATAATACAAGTTCTTGAAGAATCAATTCATTATAAAATTCTCATTCTGTTCGATCGTACAGAAGCATCTGAAGGCGCTCGGCTTTATAATTTAAAAACAGATTGTAAACTCTGTCTATCATTATGCCTATGGCAATGCCGGTCATATTTGTAAAAACGTCTATGAGCGAAGAATCCCTGGTCATAGAAAAATGTTGAATCGATTCAACACCAAGTGTGAATAAGGTTCCAGC
>JAYEFV010000333.1:0-2638 GCA_034658755.1 Thermodesulfobacteriota bacterium
TCCTCTGATGCCAGGCGTGCCTTTATTGCCTTTCCCTTGTACTCTCCAGCGGTGGCAATACCGACGGAAAGCAAAAGCATCAAAATTACGGCCATACTAAAAACCTTTTTCATAATATTACTCCTTTCATTTGTTGAGGTTGTTCTTATGCCTTGTTTACTTAATCTCTACTATATTATTTGCATCACCTCCTTTTAAGGAATTTCAACTTGTCTGCATTTTTGAAAAAATTTAACGCTCCCCTAACGTGTATTTCAACACCATAGGGGAGTGTATCTTCATCGATGTTAAAACATGGGTTATGGTGTGATAAGTTGGTGCCCTTCTTTTCATTTCCCGTGCCGAGAAACATAAAAACCCCAGGCACCCTTTCAATGAATTCGGAGAAATCCTCGCTTGCTATTGATTGATTATCGACTATCTTTTTTTCGTCACCAAACACCTCTTTTGCGGTATCCCTAGCTAGTTTCACCATTTCACCGCTATTTATCAGTGGGATGTTCTCATGCGTTATTTCAATGTCACAAGTGCATCGATGTGTTTCACAAATACTTTGCACGATTCTCTTGAATCTCTCAGTAGGCTGTTCTTCACTGTGAGGGCCGGCTTTGTAAAGAAAGCGAATTGAGCCTTCTAACTCTACCTTATCTGGGATAATATTGCTTTTCGTACCTCCGGCGATTTTACCGAACATGATGATTGTAGATTTTAGGTTGCTGATCTCTCTTGTTTGGATCACCTGTACAGTCTGAATCACATTTGCTGCAGTTATTATCGGATCCACCGCATCCTCCGGTACGCCAGTATGGCCACCCTTCCCGTAAATAGTGACCTTGAATACATCAAGGCCACCCATGACAGGGCCGGGGGTAATGGCGATTTTGCCTGACTCAACCGGAGTCCAGATATGTATCCCCATTGCGGCATCAACTTTAGGGTTTTCGAGAACACCATCCTCAATCATGTGGATGGCACCGGCGATTTCCTCATTGGGCTGAAATACGAATTTTACTATTCCCGCGATATCATTCTTGTTTTCCGACAGTATCTTCGCAGCAACAAGCAGCATGGCCATATGGGCATCGTGGCCGCAAGCGTGCATCACGCCGTAGTTTTGGGATTTATACTCAACGTCTGTTTCCTCGGTGATGGGTAGGGCGTCCATATCTGACCGGAGCATTAACACAGGCTCTGGTTTTGTGCCTTTTAGAAGTGCCACAACCCCGGTTTTCGTCATACGTTTGGTCTGAAGTCCAAGGGACCAAAGGTAGTTCTCTATAACATCAGCGGTTCGATATTCCTTAAATCCGAGTTCAGGGTGTCTGTGAAAGTCCCGTCTCAGTTGAATGAGCTCGCTTTTTAGCTCACCAATTCTTTTTTTTATCTTATCCATTTTGACAAACAATCTTCACATGATGTCATAAAATCGCTTCTTTACAACTGAAGAGTGTACATAATCTATCATCGTCAAAAAGTCGTATACTGGCAAACCGGTGACCCGCTGAACCGAATCACCATAGGGCGGAAGCATGCTACATTCCAGAAGAATAGACTTTACCTCGGGATGTTCGGCAGTCAATTCCTTTGCAACACCCACGACTTCTTCACGTATCTTGTCGCTGTCTAAAAGCCCGATTTCATCAATTGCCGCGCCTTTGAATTGTTTTAAATCTTCCAATCCGGAAATTACCAATGGAGCATCATCAATGCCGATTTTTTTGAAAACATCCGTTGTGAGAGACCTGGAATTTGCCGTAATTACGCCAATTTTGGCTTGATCAGGAAGGGTTGCCTTAATGAATGGGATCTGTAAAAGGCTTGAAAGGAAAACCGGGATGTTGACAGACTCTTTTACTTCTTTCTGAAAGATTGCCATAAATCCACAGTCTCCAGTTATGGCCTTTACCCCTTCGCGTTCAAGCTCTCTGGCGCCGTCTATCATTTTTTCAACAAAGCTGAGGTCGTGTTCAAATATACGCTCTACAGTAAGCCCGTCTATCCGCTTAAACCTGACAGGATAATTATAGCTTGTTGCATTCCCAACATCGCCCTGAATAAGAGGGGTATAGGTGTCAAGCATGAGAATACCTATGGATTCTCCATAACTTATCTGCCCTTTTCTTGCTTTATGTATCATTTGTTCAGCCTTTGCCAGTTTGAGATGATTATTTACGGACCGCATTGCGAGCGACAGTTCATTTTATGACAAACAATTTTCTGGGAAAATTCGCAAAGGTCTCGCAACCGCTTTTGGTTACACGGAATGACTCGCTGCACTCAAAGCCGTAGTTGTCCATCCACATTCCGAGTATCATGTGAAAGGTCATATTCGGTTCAAGAACGGTTTTGTCACCAGGTCTCAGGCTTGCAGTATGCTCACCCCAGTCAGGCGGGTAATTAAGACCCATGGCATAGCCGATCCTGGATTCCTTTTCCAGCCCGTGTTTTGAGATATGTCTGCGCCATACCAGTTCCACATCTTCACAAGGCATACCCGGTTTGATTGAATCCAAAGTGAGATTCAGCCCCTCAACCGTAATATTTGCAATATTACTAAGCTTTTCGGGCGGGGTCTTGCCTATATATGCGGTCCTGGCAATAGGACAGTGGTATCTGTTTCTGCATCCTGCAAGCTCCA
>JAYEFV010000334.1:0-2635 GCA_034658755.1 Thermodesulfobacteriota bacterium
GTTTGCGGTTTTTATTGGTTACTTTTTTTCTGCTTTTGGCAATAATGCTAATTGCAACACTCTATCCATTTAACTTTTGCCCGCCAAATGGTGTGCAATGGCTTTCTAATAAGCCAGGACTTTATTTTAATGGACATGGAATAGTATATACGAACAGGGGCAAATCGATTCATAAAACAAAGGCTGTCAGCGTGGAGTTGTGGCTCAAAGAACGGTTCGGAAGTAAAAATTGGGGACCAAGGGAAACTTTTTCTTTTTATGATGGATCTGCCTCTCCATCACTGCTTGTGGGTCAGTGGGGAGGCCGGATTTTTGTATATAGTCGTTTTGAGAAGAATGAGGGCGACAAGTGGTATAGATTATTTCGTACCAAGCATCGTTTTCCTGTTGGAAAACCCCACCTTGTCACAGTCACTTTTGGAGGGGGCGAAAAGGCAATCTACATAGATGGGGAACTTGATGATAAAAGGAGAACAGAGATCCATGATACAGCTAATGTAGAATTTTCCGGAAGGCTTATGCTTGGCAATTCACCTACGATCAAGAACGGCTGGTGGGGTGAAATTAAAGGCCTTGTAATCTATAACCGTATCCTCCTGCCCAAAGAAATCATAGCACACAGCACTGAGGTTTTTCAGAAGGGTATGCGTGGACTAACTGAAACGTCCGGCTGCTTGGCAGTATATCCTTTCGAGGAAAGCAAAGGAAATAGGGCTGAAAGTATTGTAGGTGCATCCCGCCGTTTTTGTATCCCTGCGAGTCGAACTTCGCTGGTTGCAACCGTGTTTAATCTGCCATATATGGATATGAGAAGAGAACATCTACCTGTAGCGGATTTTCTAAAAAATATCATTTTCTTTTTTCCCTTCAGTATTCTGTTTTCAGTAATAATCTTAAGGAAATATAGTTTCGGCTACTTTATTACTTTCCTGGTAGTTACTTTCGCGGGTGGTATGTTTAGTTTTGCAATCGAATTCCTGCAACTCTTCCTTCCTACAAGAACCTCCGGAATTACAGACGTATTAGGCAATATGATCGGGAGTGGACTTGGAGTATTGGTAGCTTATTCACTAAAGCTGAAAAGATAATACCAACAATACTGTCTCGAATTCAAGGCGTCAGCTTGAGCCTACAAGCCTCTGGTTAAGCATTATCCCGAAGGTGCTGGAGTGAGCTCCCGAAGCAGGATTGTATTTTACTCGTCTTGTGCGCCATTATGACCTGCCATTATATGCCCATTTGCCACCATTTATGCAGTATTTCAGCACGTTAATCGCTGTACGCCAAAATGGCGTGCGATTTGTCATTTTGGCATAGTTGACAGTTCACTAAACACTTCAAAGGGACAAAACCTGACGGACGCCTAAATCAAGGGCCTCCAAATCATCCCTTGAAAGCGAACCTGCCTCCTTGATTAACCGGGTTTTATCCACTGCACGTATTTGGTCACATACCGCCACAACCTGTTTTCCAAGACAGGATACAGGCACCACAATTGGTGGTCTTGGCTTACTTACGGTAGAAAGCGGGACAACTATCAGTGTTCGCCTTGCTTGATTGATCGGAGTTGCTCCAACCAACACACATGGCCTCATTTTGCGAATTTCAGAACCTCTTGTAGGATCCAAATCAACCCAGTAAACATTACCACGATTCAGGTTCAATTCCATCTCCTGCAGTTATGTTCCACTCAGACATTTCCTTGTTTAATACATCATCCGCTTCGACACCTTTAGCACATTCATAGAGTTCTTTTTCCCGTCTATTGATCTCTTTTTCCAAAACCTCAGCTATAATTCTGCTTCGCCGACGGTTTGGTATGACAGCTCGCATACGGGTCGCCAAATCATCCGGCAATGACACAAGCACCTTTTGCATAACAGTCTCCTATATTTTTTTTAGATATAGTATATTGTATATCCATACCAGTTGTCAACCCCAAATCCTTCTTTTACTTTCTGCCTTCCTCCTCTCACCTCATACATTTTAGCTTAGGCTTACCGGTTCTCGCCCCTTGTACCTACAAGTTACAAATCGGACACAATCAGTTACGATTTTTTCACACAACACAAAAAACTTTCAGCTTCAACCCAAATAAGCTTCACCCCTTTAATGCAAAAAGCCGCTCAGGGATTATTCCCTGGACGGCTTTTCTTTCTCCAAAACCTATTAGGCCTACAGGTTTTCAGATGAACTTTTTCGCTTTGCCTTCTGCCCTTCGCCCGTTCGTTCCACTCACTCAAGCCCACAGGGCTCACAGAGTTTTTATTTATTCCAAAACCAACAAAATCTTTTCTCTGCGATCTCCGCGCCCTCTGCGGTGAAAACCAAAGCGTCTTACTCCGGAGCACTCTGAGAGCGCTGAGAATTATTTTTTAATGTATATGCTGAAATCGCATAAAAGCACCGCATATGGCGGTTCCGATAACGATTTATTTCCCTAAATTTTAGGCCTTGATACCAGGGCCATATTATAGTACAATAAAAAAATGTGGGGGCAATAATATGCTGATTCAAACCAAAGTTCAGATTAATCCAAAAGATTATGAATTCATCAAGAAAGTCTATAAAGACTTACGTTTCAGAAGCCTGAGCGAGTATATGCGAGAGGCTATTAATGCCAAAGTAGAGCAAG
>JAYEFV010000335.1:0-10595 GCA_034658755.1 Thermodesulfobacteriota bacterium
AAAGAGGAATAAACCGTGGCTGAAGAAAAAATATCGGTCAAATTAGAGATAAAAGACACTAAATTAAAAAGCCAGTTTGAAAATGCCCTTCGTAAGATCGGGGGATTTAACATTCAAGGACCAACGTCTACGGCTCGAGCCGAACTTCTTATTTTTGAGCTGGGAGATCAAACAGAAAAAGCATTTCTTTATGTCCAGGATCTTGTGAATTCAGGTGAAGTCGGGGAGGTTTTCTTTGTCTCAAACCACTCCGACCAGGCTGTGCTCAGGAGAGCTATTAGAATCGGGGCAAGGGAATTTTTCAACGTGCCCATTGAAAATGAAGAAATCAAACACGCATTGGAAGGATACAAAGGAAGAAGGGAAAAAGTAGAAAACGGAGAGACTATCAAAGACGGAAAGATTATAAATGTTATCGGCAGCAAGGGGGGAGTTGGAACCACGACGGTGGCTGTAAACCTGGCGGTCAGCCTTGCCGAGAAACAAAGTGTCCAATCTGTTGCGTTGATTGACATGAATCTTTTGTTTGGAGATATCCCCCTTTTCCTGGATATCGATCCAAAATATAATTGGAGCGAGATTACCAAGAATATTTCCCGTCTGGATACTATGTTCTTGAAAAATATTCTGTCTGTGGATTCTTCAGGAGTGTGTGTACTTCCATCCCCAAACTATTTGAGCAAACAAAGCATGGCAACACCGGCTATTATGGAGCGTTTGCTTCTGCTTATGCGAAGAATGTTCGACTTTGTGATCGTTGACGGAGGCCAATCTCTGGAGGATATGTCTTTGAAAATTTTGGAATTATCGGACACGGTTCTACTTATTTCAATCTTAAGTCTCCCCTGCCTGTCAAATACGAATAAACTTTTAAGGACGTTTCATGATATTGGATTTCCCAGGAATGAAAAAATAAAGATTGTTATAAATCGTTATCTAAAAAAATCGGATATTTCCATAAAAGATGCAGAAACTTCCCTCGCAAAAGACATATTTTGGGCCATACCCAATGATTACCAAACCGCAATAACAGCTACAAACAGGGGGAAAGCGCTTTCACAATTTGCACCGCGGGAAGAAATCACCAGAAACTTCCAGAATTTAGCCGCTGAGCTAAATCCTGAATCCGAAAAACAGGAGAAAAAGGGCTGGAGTTTTTTTGGACGGCGTTAGACGCTTACAAGAAATTGTCTATTGACGATTGAAGATTGTTGATTGAATGTTTAAGGAATTTTGTTTTTTTAAATATTAAAATAATGAGGTGATAACCAAAATGCGTTTAGATTATGACACATCGTATGGCTCCAGGGGACATGCACCGGAGGAGTATTTCGATCTGAAAACCAGAATTCATGATCGTTTGCTCGATTTGCTTGATCTGTCTCTGATAGATTCTATTGATCAGAATCTTGTCAAATCTCAGATCAGGACGGTGGTCCAAAGAATATTGGAAGAGCAAGATTATAAAGTGCCTCTTAATTCAACCGAAAAAGAAAATCTCTTCACGGAGATAGAAGATGAGGTATTGGGTCTGGGGCCCCTGGAACCGTTTCTCAAAGATGATACAATTTCTGATATTCTGATCAATACGTATAATCAGATTTTTATAGAAAGGTTTGGCAAGCTGGAGCTTTCCGAGTCAAGGTTTAAAGACGATACTCACCTGATGAAAATCATCGATAAAATTGTTTCATCCGTGGGACGTCGGATTGATGAGTCTTCTCCCATGGTGGATGCCAGGCTTACAGACGGCTCAAGAGTCAATGTCATCATCCCCCCCCTGGCCCTGGACGGACCCATTATGTCTATCCGGCGCTTTGGCAGAGATCCGCTTTTGTTAAACGATCTTATCTTATTAAAGTCATTTACCAAGGAGATTGGAGAGATTCTGCAAGGGATTGTCAAGGCAAAGCTTAATGTTCTTATTTCAGGGGGTACCGGTAGCGGCAAAACCACTCTATTGAATGTCCTTTCTCAATATATCCCGGAAGAAGAACGAATCGTCACCATTGAAGATGCGGCTGAATTACAGCTTAAGCAGGAGCACCTGGTCAGGACGGAAACCCGGCCCCCGAATATCGAAGGCAAAGGTGAGGTTACGGCCCGGGACCTTGTAAGAAACAGTCTGAGGATGCGTCCGGACCGGATTATTGTTGGCGAGGTCAGGGGAATGGAGGCTTTTGATATGCTCCAGGCCATGAATACCGGACATGAGGGGTCGATTACAACAATTCATGCCAACTCTTCCCGTGACGCTCTGATGCGTCTGGAGAGCATGGTCGCCATGGCCAACCTGGCGATTTCCAACGAATTTATGAGGCGATTTATCTCCTCGGCCATAAATATTATCATACAGATCAGCCGTTTCCCGGATGGAACCAGAAAGCTTATCAGCATCCATGAAATCACCGGAATGGAGGGTAGCATCATCACACTGCAAGAAATCTTTTCATTCCGTCAAACCGGCATATCCGAAGATGGAAAAGTGGAAGGGCATTTCAGGTTTCATGGTGTCCGTCCCCGGTTTGTCGATAAATTTTCAGTAGCCGGTATATCTGTTCCGCGTGATATATTCGATCCGGATAAAATTTTTGAAATATAGTCTGCTTCTTGGCAGGTTGCCGCGAGGAGGATTCAAACTTAAGAGGAGGATTCAGACTTAAAAGGACAAAAACATGAATATTTTAATTCCAACAATAATGATTTTTGCTGTATCCGTGCTGGTAATAGAACTTCTTTTTTATGCCGTTAGATACATAAAGAACCCGGATCGTGCCAGAATTCAAAAACAGCTAAAAAAGATTTCCGCAGGCAGCTGGGAAACCAAATTGCCGGAGCTTATGCGTACAAGGGTGCTGAGTAAAATACCCTTATTGAATCAAATCCTGATGCGCATTACCATGATAGAGCGCCTGGATCGTTTAAGACATCAGGCAGATGTCCGGCATCCATCGGGTTTTTTTATATTACTTGCTCTCGTTTTTGCAGGTGCAGGATTCCTTGGCTTTAATATGCTTCTAAAAATACAGCCCTGGTATCTGTCCGGGGTCTTATCATTATTCACGGGTTGTTTCCCATTCTTTTATCTTTATAGTAAAAAAAATAAAAGAATGAAAAAGTTTCAGGCTCAATTGCCTGAAGCGCTTGACTTAATGGCCCGTTCCCTGCGAGCAGGACATGCATTTTCAACGGGCATGAAGCTGGCGGGCGATGAGTTTGAAGATCCCCTTGGCTCGGAATTTAGCATAACCCTGGATGAAATCAATTTCGGACTCGGGGTCCCCGAAGCCCTGAAAAATCTTGTCAAGCGGGTGGACTGCACGGATTTAAACTTTTTTGTAGTGTCCGTAATCCTCCAGCGGGAAACCGGGGGAAACCTGGCCGAGATTATGCAAAACATCGCTTACCTTATCCGGGAAAGATACAAATTCCATGGTAAAGTCAAAACGCTGTCGGCGGAAGGAAAGTTATCCGCGGTTATTCTTACTTTGCTTCCTTTTGCTGTGGGGGGCGCTCTTTTTATTTTGAATAAAAGCTATATGATGATTCTGTTTACAGAACATATCGGGAAAGTAATGTGCGGTGTTGCTGTGGTTCTGATGGTTATCGGGGCTTTTGTGATGCGGAGAATAGTTGATATTGAAGTATAAACGATGAATTCGTAAAAGGAAGAATTCATTACGGTTTAGGTTTTAAGATTTAGGTTTTAGACAACTACATTGTATTGTTTTAACAGCTAGTTAAAACTTAAAATGTTAATAAAAACTTATAATTTGGAATCAAAAAATGAATATTTCAGCCGAACATATGCCGATTATTGTTTCCGGTACAGCCTTTTTATTCATGCTTCTTGTTATAGCCGGTATAGTGCTGTATATGCGATACGGTAAAAAGAAGCAAGCACTCATACAAAAAATTAGAAAAGAAGGTAAGAATACGGATAAGGCCTATCCGGCTGAGTCCTCTTACCATACCGGAGGATGGGTCCAAACTAGAGTTCTTGGATTTTTAAGTTCACTGGGCCAAAAGGTCCCCACAAAAGAAAAGGCTGTAAATTATTCTAAGTTGAGACCCCTTTTTCTTAAGGCGGGTTTACGCCATGAAAATACACCGGCCGTCTTTATGGGCGCCAAAGTGCTGCTTGCGGTGTTACTGCCGTTATGTGTATTGCTCGTTCGAATTGTGTTTCCAGGTTTTATGCTTCCGGGCAAGCAGTTAACGGCTCTTTCAGTGGCTCTGGCAATTGCGGGTTTTTACCTCCCCAATCTATGGTTGCGATTAAAAATCTCCAGAAGAAGAGATACCATCCTTAAAGGATTTCCGGATGCTCTTGACCTTATGGTGGTTTGCGTGGAAGCCGGAATGGGTTTGGATTCGGCAATCACCCGCGTTGCAGGAGAAATAGAACTGAACAATAAGATATTGAGTGATGAACTTAAACTATACAACCTGGAAATGCGGGCCGGAAAATTGCGTAAAGATGCCCTGAAAAATCTGGCTATGCGGACAGATGTGGAGGAAGTGAACAACCTGGTGACCTTGTTACTTCAGACAGAAAAATTTGGCACCAGTGTTGGCCAGGCTCTGACCGTATATTCTGACACCATGAGAATCCAGAGATTCCAGCGGGCCGAGGAAATGGCTGCCAAACTTCCCACAAAGTTGCTGTTCCCTTTAATATTTTTTATCTTTCCGTCTCTGTTCGTTGTACTTATGGGACCGGCAGCGATTACTATTGTCAAGACATTTAAAAGATTCTGAGGTATAAAAATGAGTCTATTGATTATTTTTAAAAAAAGACTTTTTCTCAGCTTGCCGGTAATGTTCTTTATCGTGGCCGGTGGTTTATCCGGATGCGCCACTCAACAACAGAATCAGCGCGGGGATTTGTCTGCGCAGGAAATGCCGGGTTCCGAGATCGAAAGATTGGGCGATGTCTACTATAACCAGGGCAATTATGCATTGGCGCTGGTACAATATAATAAATTTCTTAGACGCAATCCTGATAACAACAGAGTTCATTACAAAAAAGGTCTGCTTCTGCTTAAGGGAAGGCTGGATCAAGAAGCGATCCGGGAATTTAAGGTTGTAATAAAAAAAGATTCCACGCACGCCCTTGCTTTTCAGGGGCTGGGACAGGCTTATTTTCGTTTGAAAAAATATGAAGATGCGATCAAACATTTAAGCAAGGCTGTGGAAATCGATTCAACGTTATGGAAAGCTCATAATTTACTGGGAATAATTTATGACTACCAGGGGAAATATGAACTTGCTGTTCGTGAATATAATAATGCGATTACGCTGAAACCTCGGGATGGATTATTATATAACAACTTAGGAATGTCCTACGCGTTATTGGAAGAATATGACAAATCAGTTCGAAGCTTCAATACTGCTTTAAAATTTAATGCTTCCGAGGCCAAAATTTACAATAATTTGGGTCTGGTTTTATCCAAACTTGGCAAGTATAGGCTGGCAATGGAGGCTTTTAAAAAGGGTGGGGACGAAGCACAGGCTTATAATAATTTGGGATTTGCTTATATGCAGAAGGGAGAGCGAGAAAAGGCGATCAACTCTTTTGAGAAGGCCATTGAGAGCAAACCCACATTTTATTTGAAGGCAAGTGAAAACTTGAAAAAAGCCAAAATGGATTGCGAGGATGAACCGTCAACCAAACCGGGTGGTAAAAGCCTTTAGAGCCCATAAGTATTTAATGATGGTTAAACTCTATTCTGGGTGTAAGGAGAAAGAATTATGAAAAAAAAGGAAAGTAGTTTCAAAGGATATCTCTTTTGTGTTTTTGCGCTATCATTACTTTTATGTCCCACGTTCGCTTTTGGTGCCACCATTCAGGTTCCGGGCGATTACCAAACAATACAGGCAGCCATTAATGCTTCAGCCGATGGTGATACCGTGTTAGTTGCTGACGGCAAATATACTGGCGAAGGGAATAAAAATCTGGATTTCAATGGTAAAGAGCTAACCCTTCAATCGGAGAATGGACCTATGAAAACCATTATCGATTGTGAAAATGACGGGCGAGGGTTCTATTTTCATAATGGTGAATTAGAAGATGCTTTGGTATCCGGCTTTACAATTACCAATGGGCGCGTCAGGGATCAGGGCGGTGGTATTTACATCGGCAACAGCTCTCCAACCATAACCCATTGCATTATCATCAATAATATTGCCACCAGTAACAGCAATAATAGCCAGGGCGGCGGAATTTATGTCGGCAATGCCGGTTCTGCAACCATTGCCAATTGTGCTATTATCAGGAATACATCCAATTACCAGGGCGGCGGAATATATTTCTATAATGCTCGTCCATACATAATAAATTGCACCATCACCAGAAATATCGCCGTAGACGGTGGCGGAATTTACGTTAGGCACAAAACGGTTCCAACATTAACCAATTGTATTCTTTGGGGTAATACGCCCAATCAGGTGGTTAAGGATATTAAAGGCACACCGTCTCCTATAATTAGATACTCCCTGATTGAGGGTGGATGTAGAGGATATGGTAATATTGATGGTGATCCCCTATTCGTGGGTGCGGGTGATTTTTACCATTTAACGGAAAAATCACCCGCAATAAATGCCGGCACATCCAAAGATGTTCCGGAGACGGATATTGACGGTGATAAAAGACCGGAAGGCAAACGCATAGACATAGGGGCTGATGAATATGTAGGCAAATAACAGCCTGGTATAGTGCCTAAAATTTGAAGTGAGCTAAAGTGAACTAGGTGAGTAAGTGAGCTAAAGTTAATAACTTTAGGCATTTTAAGCACTTTAGTTCACTTTAGACACTTCGTATATTCATCCATAACTTCCATAAGACCTGCAACTTCAGCGGGCAGTAACCAATTCTCTTTTCGTGGCTTCACGTGTTGATGCACATCCTGAAACTATGATCGCGGTAAAAAAAATGATTGCTGCTTTTTTCATTTTCCTTCCAAAGTTTAAATCCTCATGAGGCAAAAAAAACCAGAATATCCCGTAATTTGTTGGAGCAAATCGGAGATCCCGTTTCAATTGGGCTGCGAGGATAGGAATTTTAGTGCTTCACCAAATGTAGCGGCTTTGCCGCGTTTCATAAAATCGTGCAAACGATTTTATTTACATTTTCACAAAATAGCTATTCCATGCAGCCGATAAAGTTTCTTTTGTAAGTTCCGGAATTAAACCGTGATAACGAGCATTGTCTATGATATGTTCTATAATGTCACGACAATGGCAGGAGGTGAGCTTGACATTGTTCTGATGGTAATAGTCTTCTATTAGATGATCAAAGATATCGTTATTGAAAGCAATGCCGTGAGAGTCACATACTCTTTGAAAAATTTCTTTATATTCATTCAGGTCCGGGTGATCAATGTTAATTTTATAGCGAATCCTTCGCAGAAAAGCATCATCGACCAATGAGCGAGGTTCAAGATTGGTTGAAAAGACCACTAACTGGTCAAAAGGAATTTCAATTTTCATTCCGGTGTGAAAAGATAAAAAGTCGGTCCTACGTTCCAGGGGCACAATCCAGCGATTCAAAAAGTTTTGTGGATCCACCTGCTGCCGTCCAAAGTCGTCAACGATGAAAAGACCGTTATTCGCCTTCATCTGTAATGGAGCCTCATAGAATTTTGATATGGGATTGAAGTCGAGGTCCAGAGATTTGAGAGTCATTTCTCCCCCAACCATGACGACCGGCCTTTCTATGAGAACCCATCGCTGGTCCACACTGTCAGCACTATATTGCGGTTCAACGGCCACATGGCTGGCCTTGTCATAGATCATGACAATCTCTCCTTCAACCAGCAAGGCGTATGGCATGTAAATGTTTCCCGGCAAAATTCTCCCAATAGTTTCAGCGATGGTTGTCTTTCCGTTACCCGAAGGGCCGTACAAAAAGATTGCTTTTCCGGAGCTTACTGCTGGCCCAACGTTTGCCAGAAAGTGTTCATTCACAACGAGATTTGAAAAGGCATTTCTAATCCTTTCCGGGTCCACAAAAATGTTTTTGATTGTCTGTATTTCCACCATGTTTCGGTAGTCATCGAAAATCACGGGCGCCGGCCCAACATATCGGGAGACCTCCAGGAGATTTGTTGCACGTTTTAGACCAGCTTCGGTAAGGCTGAACCTGTATGAAAGTTTCGAGAGCTGACGGGCGCCTTTTACCTCAACCAGTTGGTCATGACGCAGTCTTTCGATCGCCTCATCTATCACTTGGAAGGGAAGCTTGATTCGAGCGGCTATGTCCGGAATGGAGAATTCTCCCATGTTCAAACCATGTTTGATTATTAGATCTACGATAAAAGAAAAATCCAGTCCGGTTTCATCCACAGTTTGCGGAACGGCTGGAGCACTCATAAAAAAGTCGGTTAGATTATCCTTATCGATAAACCCCAGTGCGACCATATTTTCCCCGAGTCTACCACCGTGAAGTCGCTGGCGATCCAAAGCCTTTTGAAGCTGCGTTTTCGATATCCTTTTTTTTTCAATTAATCGTTCACCAAACAAAAGCCCGCTCATAAAAACCCCCCATATTTATATAAAAATTTTGGATTAAATTATAAAACAAATTTATACGATTGACAAGAAAACTTTACGATCGACACCCAGTTCCCTTATTCGACATTCAAGATTCAACTGATGCTCGCATAAATAGTCAATTTTAAAAAGCTCTACCTTAATTACCCTTTTTCTAATAAATATTTCCGGCAGAAATTTTCTTGCCGATTTGAAGTTCCATGCTACGATGCATCAATTTGTCGTTTTCCAGCGGTATATATACAAAGGTATAAAGTTATTCCACCCATCACCATCAGGGTGCAGAGTACCTGGCCCATGGAAAATGACATAAAGATAAAACCTAGCTGGGAATCGGGCTGGCGATAGTATTCTATGAAAAACCTGACAGTGCCGTAGCCTATGATGTAAAAAGCGAGCATTGCTCCCCTGGGTTTTTTCAGTTTTCGGCAATTCCACAAAACTGCAAAGAGAAAAATGCCTTCAAAAAAGGCTTCATAAAGTTGTGAGGGGTGCCTCAGATCCGTTCCCGGAGCAAGGGGGAAATGCATCCCAATGGGTGTCGATGTTATCCTGCCGTATAATTCACCGTTAATAAAATTACCAAGCCGTCCGAATGTATATCCCAGAGGCACGACCGGCACAAACAAGTCAGCCATATCCCAAAAGTTCAATTTTGTTTTACGAATATACAGCCAGACTGAAATAAGCACACCGATAAGGCCGCCGTGGAAAGACATTCCTGAAATTCCGGTAAACGTTATCGAACCGTTTATAGATTGAAATGGTAGAAATATTTCAAGGGGGTTATTGAGATAGTAGGTCAAGTTGTAAAACAGAACATATCCCACACGCCCGCCGGCGATAATGCCGATTATTATAAACAGCATGAGGTTTTGAACATCATCACCCGAAACACGGAAGCGTTTTTCGTGTCTTACGCGATATAAAACCATGCCGTAGGTGATTCCAAAAGCGACGATATACATTAGTCCGTAATACTGGAGCTTGAACCATCCGATTTCAAAGATAACCGGGCTCATTTTTTCCGGCAAATGCTGCCACCAGATTATGACATCGTTCATGATTCTTAGACCATTAGCTGAACTTAGGGGTTTCGCCCCAATTGGAATACTGGAATGATGGAGTAATGGCCCCGGTGAAATAGAAAAAGAGTTTCACTGGGTAAAAATGATGGGTTTGAAGGAGTTTTTTACAATTAAAATGGTTTATTTCCGCCCTTACTCCCAATATTCCAGCATTCCAGCACTCCATTCTTCCATTCTGATGGTACAAACAGATTGCCATTAATAAACCTTTATATTCAATAAGTTGTAGAATTTCCGAGACGTATATTATCTGTGTATATCTACGAAAATCTATGTCCTCTTTAGTGCCTGAACGAAAACCCCGAAATTTGTTCTCTCCATTTAGGGCTGGAATTATTAACATACTGAAGTTGTTCTTTTTCTCAATTCAACATTTAAAATTAAACATTCAAAATAGTGTCTGAACGGACTTTTCGTTCAGACACTATTTAAGTGGATGCTATTTTGTCATCTTTAGTACCAGGAAACCTCGATTCATTCGCCAGATAAACATATTGATCGTTTCGTCCTTTTTGATCTCGCTGATAACCTTGTTAAGATCGCTAACCGTTGTAATGCTTTTGTGATTAATCTCCTTGATAATATCGTGCCTCCGAACTCCTGCCTCCTCAGCCTTACTGTCCGGTTCCACGGCAGTTATAATCACACCTTTGGCCTCTTTGAGGTTGAGTCGGCGCGCAATCTCAGGGGTAACATTATTAACGCTAATCCCGAGCTCTGCCTGCTTTTCCTTACGGGTACTCCTGGCGGAAATTCTGGTTTCTTCTCTTTTTGCAATTTTAACTTTAAAGGTCCGGGTTTTTCCGTTTCGTAATACTTTGATCTTTACGGTTTCGCCGACACCGGTATTTGCTATCATGCTGGTAATTTCTCTGGCAGTCCCGACTTCTTTTCCATTAATCGACAATATAATATCCTGGGGCTTTATTCCGGCTATATCCGCAGGGTCGTCCT
>JAYEFV010000336.1:0-10578 GCA_034658755.1 Thermodesulfobacteriota bacterium
GGAAAAAGCTTATCTTCAATGCAGACACCGGCAATATCCCGCTGTTCAAGCTTCCTGACGAGGCGCCGCAGGTTGTTGAAGTTACCATATCCCGTATCACCGTCCAGCAGAATGGGAATAGAAGTGCAATCACTCATGAATTCGGACATCTCAAGAACCTGGGTCCAGCTGGCTTCATTATTGTCGCGGACACCAAACGATGCGCTTATTGAAAGTCCGCTGGCCCATACACCTTTGAAGCCTGACTGCTCAACGATTCGTGCGGATAAACCATTATGGGCTTCCATCAGAAATTCCAGATCAAGACTATGAAGCATGTTTTTCAATCGTGTCGTCTTTTTCATTTCATTGGGTTCTCCTTTATTTTAGTTTTCACAGACCCGGTATCGAGTGGGGGCACTTCTATTATGTCAGTCCGGATTTGACTGATGATACGGATTCTTAAGAAACCGCAACTATGGGTCTAAATACGCCATAACCGCTTGTAATGGCTTTTTGATATATGGAAATCCGGTAGGTCTGTATTGCCTGTGATCAAGGGTGGAGGGAATGCAATGTTCCATCCAGTCGTCTGTACCGAAATATTCATTCAGTATCTTTGCGGGATTTTGGGGGACCATAACGGAAAACTCTCTAAATGGTTTTCTCTGTAATGGAAAAAAATCTTCGATATCATAGACGAACTTCTCCGGCGGGAGTGTCATTGCCTTTTTTTTATTAAAAACAGGCTCCCATACTCCAAGCCATGGGAATTTCCAGGAAACCCCTGGTATACTGTTCCCGTTCTTTGAATAGATACGGTATCCACACCGTGTTTTTAACTTAAGAAACGGCACCATTGTAAAAGGACTTATCCTGCGAATATCCTGTAATACCGTATATCCTTTCTCTTCGAATTTTTCTATACACCGCGTTTCAAATTTTTTTATATCAAAAATAATGATATCCAGATCATCGTCCCATGGAATGAAATCCCCGTGACGAAGCAGTCCCAGCAGGGTCCCGAACATCAGGCAGTAATCCACGCCTGCCGACGTTAAAAGCTCATCAGCATCCCGCAGATGATTCATGGCCGCATCTTTTTCTTGAAAGAAGCCTGTTTTGCTAAAATATATTAGTTCAGGGTCTGTATTTTTATCCATACCGGGTTTTCTTTCCTTAATTTTCCATTCCCAAAATCGTAGACTTGAGATCACCGAATAAATAACTTTGATAGTTCCGTAAAAAGTAAAAAGTTAAACGTGAAAAGTCTATATGTTGTGTAATATTGCCTCTTAATGTACTAAATGTAGTCGTTTTACATTTCACTTTTTACAAATTTATCAACTTTGGGAGACAGCTTTTATATTAAATCGTCAAAAAACCCTTTCCCGGAGCAACATTGTATGGTTTTAAAATGTTTCTTGTCTGTGTATCAAACCCACAATCCGAGATTCGGCTTGCAGATGAACTTGGACAGCATCTGAGTCTGGGGCAGTTGGCCTTGGGAAACGGAGCAGATAAGCACAACAGCATCATGACCCGATTAAGGGGTCGCCATGCGAATGGTGGAGAGTCCCACTGCCTTTATTTGGGACTTTGGTTATATAGCAGACCGAAACGGCCCTGTCAAACATGTATCTAACATTGCTCTAACATTACTTTAACATTGCTTTAAAATCTATAAAATGATTGCCAAAGGAAACAGTAACAAGGAGGCTGTGAAATTATTGTGTTGTCCGGGAAAGGGTGTGGGTTGGATAAAACATAAATAAAGCCGTATTCATTCTTTTATATCCTACATTGATTTAACCTACGGTTAGCCTGCGGTATGAAAAAGGGATAAGTATCTGAAATAATTGGCGGAGAGGGTGGGATTCGAACCCACGATCCCGTTTTTGACAGGATACCGCTTTTCGAGAGCGGGGCCTTAAGCCGCTCGGCCACCTCTCCAGCACCCAGATACCGGTAGATTCAATATAGTTTTTTAATATGATCTGTCAATGATCTTCTCTTATTAATCCTCTGTCAAGAGAGATTTTCCAATAACCCAGGGTAAACGCATTTGATTTCGGTGCAGCGTAGCGACGGCTTGTTTCTCTTGGAAACCGACTGACTGTTTGAAGGGCTTTAGCACGCGTTTGCCCTGTCCAATAACCCAATATCTCAGTATTTTATCATAATTTAGGTGAAAATTTCCTTTTATTAGAGCGGCGTAGCCGTGTTGTATAAAATCGCGAAGCGATTTTATCACTTGAACAACAGTGTTCTTTATAGTATCAGTTTCTCGCATTTAAAAAATTAATAAAAAGGAATTTGTAAACATGGCTAAAATAATCCCTTTCAGGGGAATCCTCTATAATCCTATCAAAATAGACAATATGGCAAATGTTGTAGCTCCCCCTTTTGACATTATTTCAGAGCAGGAACAGCTTGAATATCATGAAAATCATCCCCATAACATTATCCGGTTGACACTTGGAAAGATACACGAAAACGACAATAGCACAAACAACCGATATACAAGATCAGCAGACTGTTTTAATAAGTGGCTTTCAGAGCATATCATGGAACTTGACAAAACACCGGCGTTTTACCTTACGGCCATGGAATTCCCCTTTGAAAACAGGAGGGTTACCCGTTACGGCCTGATTGCCCTGGTCGGCCTTGAACCTTTTGAAAAGGGTGTTGTTCTCCCGCACGAGAAGACCTTCCCTAACGTGAAATCGGAAAGGCTTGAGCTGATGAAAGCATGTCATGCCAATTTTAGTCCGATATTTTCTTTGTATTCAGACAATGGAAACCTTGTTCTCGATAAATTAAAAAATGCCACTTTCAACAAAACAGCCGACAATGTTTTTATCGACAACAACGGGCAGAAACACATGCTGTGGCGCATAACCGATAAGGCTGTTCACCGGTATGTTTCTGATGCCTTGAAGGATAAAATCATTTATATTGCTGACGGACATCATCGGTACGAAACAGCTCTTAACTACCGGGACTGGTTGTCGGTCAAACGTCATGATTTCAATGGTGATCATCCGGCCAACTATGTAATGATGTACCTTTGCAGTATGGAAGATCCGGGACTTATTATTCTTCCGGCGCACCGTATGCTAAATGAGGTCTCGGAAGCTGCAAGAGCGTCGCTTATCAAAAAGGCAAGGCCTTATTTTGATATCATAACAATCCCATACCAAGACGGTCAGCGGGCAGAAGCAAGGGACCAATTTATATCGATTCTTAAATCAAATAATTCCAATTCCAAAAATTGTATAGGGGTCTTTATGAAAGATCGAAGGGAACTTTATCTTCTGACATTAAAGTCGGGGGTTATGGATCAGATGTTCACCGATGAATTGCCGGAAGTGATCAGAAATATTGATGTAACGGTGTTGTCCCGGCTTATTTTTATGGAGATTCTTGGCTTTGATCAGTCCCGACACGATAATGAAAAGCTGATCGCCTATTCAAGCATTGCAAAGGATGCTATCGATGTAGTGGATACAGGCAGGCACGATATTACCTTTATTCTGAATCCGACAAAAATTCAGCAGGTTCGCAATATTGCCGAAGCCGGCCTTATTATGCCGAGAAAAGCAACTTATTTTTTTCCAAAGGTAATAACCGGCCAGGTATTAAACAAACTAGACTGATAAGACTGTTCGTAACCGTTCATGGTTCCGGATTCAGGAAATAATAGTTAATAAACAACGTTAATAATTAATAATTAACAATTGATTATTGATTATTAGATCAGGGTTCAAGGTTCAGGAACCTCTGAACCTATGAACCTGTGAACGGTTACGACTGTTCTAAGGCATAAACATTGCCTGAACCTCATCTGAATACACGCTTTTTTTACGGTAGATTATAAGCGGTGGGCCGATCTTTAACCCATGACGCCCCCCTTTTGTCCCTTCCACAAGAATTCGCCCTGCCTTCATTTGGCGGGAGGAATGGATTATGCGGATATATTTAGGTTCTATTCCGGCAGACCGCATTTGTATGATAATATCAGCCATACGTTCAGCCGGGTAAATTATTACAAACTGTCCGGATGTCCGTAACATACGACGGGCGGTTTCAACTACATCGAAAAGGGTTGTCTTGATTTCGTGTTTAGCAACTGCACGCTGCTGATCCGGGTTTAACCTTCCCGATTCCACTTTCCTGTACGGAGGGTTCGTCACTACCAGGTCCACCGGTCCGGAAGTCATATCCTGTTTCAGTCTTTTTAAGTCCTTACAATGAATAGTAATACGATCCTCCATACCGTTTTCTGCTATATTGAGAGTCGCAATATCAGCAAGTTTCGTCTGTACCTCGACACCGTAAATTTTTATTTTGGGATGACGATAAGCCAATATCAGTGGAATGATGCCACAACCTGTTCCCAGATCAAGGACCGTATTGTCCGGGTTCGGCCTGGCATGTTGGGCCAATAGAACGGCATCGAGGGAAAAGCGATAGCCTGAGCGATGTTGCTTTACCCGGATACTGCCATTGAAAAGAGAATCGGTGGTCAAAGATTCCATTTTTATATGGGTCCGATCTTAAATTTTATTTCTTCAACCAGTTCTTTGCCCAAGGCATGGTTGATCTGTTTTATAATATCTTTTTTAAGGAACTGAAGCTGGTGCATCCATGTGGAACTGGTAACATTGACCAGAAGGAGTTTCCCTTTGAAGGCCTCTGGTCGAGCATTTTTAGCTATACCGTTTCCGACTGCTCTGTCCCACAGGCTCCAGACCTGTGCCAGATTTTCATCAAAATCATTGCGGCAGGTCTTCAAGACATTGCTTATTATATTTCCTATGTGTACAAGTTCCTCGGTTTTTTTTCTTTTTTTCATAAAAAACACTATAAATTGATCGGTTTTATTGTCAAGAAACAATTAACTATTCCTTTTTGCTTGACTTGAAAGCATTGGTAACTTAATTAATAAAAGGATCGAGTTTTTAAATGCAAAACACTTTTGCAAAAAGATCGCTTTTCTGATTTTTTTAAAATCATCAAAACTGACGGTCTCGCAAAAAGTCAGATTATAATGGCAAAGTAAAAAGCTCCAAATTCAAGGCGCGCAAATTCCGAGGAATGAGACGTACATATAGTACGTCGCAATGACGAGGAATGCAGCGCAACGCAGAAGTTGGACTTTTTACGAAGCCATCAAAACTAAATTTACAGGAATAAATACTATGAATTGGGACTGGGATAAACTTAAGGCAAAGCAAAAGCGGAAGGAAGGGGAGGGAGGATTTGTCCCTCCTAAGATGAATGAGTTTATGGAGAAATTTAAAAAGATCAAACTGCCGGGCGGTCCTCTTATACTCCTTATTTTCATTTTATTATTTTTCAGCACATCGACATTCTATACTGTGGGGGTTGATGAAGTGGGTGTTGTTCAGCGATTTGGGAAATATGTCCGAACCACTCAACCAGGCCTTAACTTCAAATTACCTTCGGGGATTGAAAAGGTGACTAAAGTCAAGATTCGCCGGGTCTACAAAGAGGAATTCGGTTTCCGCACCCTGCGGAGAGATTCCCAGACACGCGCTATATCCGGCGGTGAGAATAAAAACGTTACCCTCATGCTGACCGGAGATTTGAATGTGGCTCTTGTTCCCTGGATTGTCCAGTATCGGATAAAGGACCCATACAAATATCTGTTTAAAGTCCACGATGTCAGGAGACTGCTTGTTGATATGTCCGAGGCGGCAATGCGTCTGGTGGTTGGCGACAGAAGCATCAATGAAGTCATCAGTAAGCGAGAAGAAATTGCAATTGAAGCCAGGAACGTCTTGCAGGCGGAGATGGATAGGGCAGAATCCGGAATCAATATCGTAACCATCGAAATGAAGAAAACCAATGTACCCGGACCGGTGCAGCCGTCATTTAACGAAGTGAATCAGGCAACTCAGGAAAAGGAAAAAATGATCTATCAGGCCAAAGAGGATTATAACAAGGAGATTCCGGCAGCCAGGGGCGAAGCTGAAAGAACCGTAAAGGCCGCTGAAGGGTATGCTCTTGATCGGGTAAACCGGGCCAAGGGTGATGCTGCAAGATTTAAGGCACTTTATGCTGAGTATGCCAAGGCAAAGGACGTGACCAAGCGGAGGCTTTATCTGGAATCTTTAAAAGATCTTCTTCCCAGACTCGGAGACAAATATATTGTTGACGCAGATCAGAAAAATCTTTTACCCTTGCTTAACCTTGGAAAACAAAACGGTGCAAAGAAATGAAAAATAAAGGTATTATTTTAATTGTTGCAGTTGTGGTGATTTTCATCGGTTTTGCATCCGCATATATAGTGGATGAAACCGAACAGGTTGTTGTAACTCAGTTCGGCAAAGTTGTGGGTAAAACCAAGGTAGACTCCGGTCTTTACTTCAAGATCCCTTTTATCCAGAACACCACTTATTTTCCGAAAAACCTTTTGGAATGGGATGGTGATCCCGGTCAGATCCCTACGCTGGATAAAACCTATATCTGGGTTGACACATTTGCCAGATGGAGAATAGTCGATGCCATAAAATTCTTTCAGACGGTCAACAATACTGTCAGCGCCCAGGGAAGGCTGGATGATATCATCGATCCTGCTGTTCGAAATTTGATAACTGAAAACAAACTGATCGAAACCGTTCGAAAGACGAACCGGGAGCTGGACACCTATGAAATCGGACTTGAAGATATAAAAGAAAGACCATCCTACAAGATTAAAACCGGCAGGGACGAAATCACCCACATGATAATGAAACAGGCTCAGCCCAAACTACAAAAATTCGGGATTGAGATTGTCGATGTGAAGATAAAACGTATCAATTATGTGGAGCAGGTCAGGAACTCCGTGTATGGCCGAATGATTGCAGAGCGGAAACAGATCGCAGAAAAATTTCGATCTGAGGGCAAAGGTGAAGCCCGAAAGATATTGGGTGAAAAAGAAAGAGATTTGAAGAAAATTACTTCCGAGGCTTACAGAAAAGCTCAGATAATTAAAGGTAAAGCCGATGCCAAATCAACAAAATTATACGCCGAAGCCTTTGGCGTGGATTCAGAATTTTATTCATTCACGAAAACACTTGAAATATACAATGAGGCTCTTGATAAAGAGACTTCGATGGTGCTTTCAACCGACTCGGAGCTCTTTAAATATTTAAAGGGGTATTCCGGTAGACCGTAAAGTAAAAAAAGCACCAAGACTTCAAAAGCGACTCATTTTTGCTTGAGTTTGCCAATTGGTGCTTTTTTTTCGTGTACATAAAAGCGTTGCAGGTATATATTTTACCTGCCCTTTTTTCTCTGATGGCGTGTACGGGCTAAAAGCTTTCTGTGCTTATGCTTTCTCATTTTTTTTCTTCGTTTTTTTACAACACTACCCAACAGATCACCTCCAATCATTATTTTCATTTAAAATTGAACCCAAATCATTACATAAAAAATAACTATATGTCCACATTTATTTTATTCAAAATCGAATTCCATGGAGAAACTTGAAAAATTCAGCACCGAGCAGATCGGAATCGTTGACAATTGTGTTGCAATGGCTGAAGAACTTGTAAGCAACTTCTATAAGATGTCTGCCAGTCAATGGTCCGCATCCTGCAAATACGATATCAAAACAATGGTTGATCTTAGCCATGAAGAGACAATTTTTGGCCCTTTTGCGCAAATCATCCGATATCAAGGACAGCGCAAAGATTCCTCCTTGGGTTCTTCGACCTATGATTTTTACAAAATATGTCTTCAGGACCACACCATCCTTACAGTCCTGGGGAAAACACCCGGAATGCAACTTCACCCTTTTATCCTCTACATTGTACTGCATGAATTAATTCATATTATAAGATTCAGTAAATTCCTTCAGAACTTTAATGCCTCTCATGAAGAAATAACCGCGGAAGAGATACGAGTTCATGAGATAACCCGTCAAATTTTAAGTGACATCCGAATTTCCGGGCTTGAACAAGTGTTGAAATTTTATGACAACTGGCGAATCCCTTTTGATGATTTGCGAAATTTATAATAAATAAAAATACAGGCTACACCTTGACAACTCAAAATCATTGAATATATTAGGTCAGATTTAAATCATATAACAAAAAAAAATGTGGGATTTTTTGTTAAATATTTTTTTTGAAGCAGGAGGATTTTAAAAATGCCGATCTATGAATATGAATGTTCAAAATGCGGCAGAATTGATGAGGTGCTCCAGAAGTTTTCTGATAAACCGCTTGTAAAATGCAAGCACTGTTCAGGAAAACTTCATAAGCTTGTTTCCCACAGCAGCTTCCATCTCAAAGGAACAGGATGGTATGTAACCGACTATGCAAACAAGTCCCGAACCTCTTCCACATCCCCAAGCAAAGCAGGGGATGCAACAAAATCCGTCACAAACAAATCAAAAAATAAACCCAAAGAATCTAACAAAACCACCGACAAAACCAGCTGAATTCGTTAAAAATCTCGATTTGCTTTTTTGTGAAGCTTAACATATTAAAAAGAAAAAGTTATAAACTATACGTTTAAAGAAAAGGAGAATTTGAAAAATGAAACTCAGACCGTTAAATGACCGAATTTTAGTGAAACGTGTTGAAGAAGAAGCAAAAACCAAGGGTGGAATTATTATTCCTGACACGGCCAAGGAAAAACCGGCGGAAGGAAAAGTTGTTGCTGTTGGCATAGGCGCGCTGAATCCCGAAGGTAAACGTGTCCCTCTTGAAGTCAAAAAAGGTGATCGGATTTTGTTCGGAAAATATGGTGGACAGGAGATAAAGGTTGAAGATGAAGAATACATGATCATGAGTGAACAAGAAGTTCTCTGCGTAATCGAATAATAAACATTCAAAATGGAGGACAGACCAAGATGGCTAAAGAAATAAAATATGATATGAAAGCCCGGGAAGCAATGCTCAACGGAGTTAAAACTCTCGCTGACGCAGTAGTTGTAACTCTCGGCCCCAAAGGAAGAAATGTAGTTCTTGAAAAATCATGGGGATCTCCCACGGTTACCAAAGACGGCGTAACCGTTGCAAAAGAAATCGAACTTGAAGACAAGTTTGAAAACATGGGAGCTCAGATGGTAAAAGAGGTCGCCAGCAAGACCAGTGATATGGCCGGCGACGGTACAACTACCGCTACAATACTGGCAAAGTCTATATATGAAGAAGGTCAGAAGCTTGTTGCGGCCGGTAACAATCCCATGTCTATCAAACGAGGCGTTGACAAGGCTATTGAGGTTGCCGTCAAAGAACTGCACAGGATCAGCAAACCTACCAAAGACCAGCGTGAAATCGCTCAGGTGGGCACCATTTCCGCCAACAACGACGAAACCATAGGAAACATCATTGCCGAAGCAATGAACAAGGTGGGTAAAGAAGGTGTCATTACCGTTGAAGAAGCCAAGGCCATGGAAACCTCCCTTGAGGTTGTGGAAGGTATGCAGTTTGATCGTGGCTACCTTTCACCATACTTTGTGACCGATGCTGAAAAGATGATTGCCTCACTGGAAGATCCTTATATTCTTATTAACGAAAAGAAGATCAGCAACATGAAAGATCTCCTTCCGATTCTTGAGCAGATCGCCAAAATGGGGAAACCTCTTGTGATCATCGCAGAAGATGTGGAAGGGGAGGCACTGGCAACCCTTGTTGTTAATAAGCTAAGGGGAACACTTAACGTGGCTGCTGTCAAGGCTCCGGGTTTTGGTGACAGAAGAAAATCCATGCTTGAAGATATAGCGATTCTGACCGGCGGTCAGGTTGTTTCAGAGGATCTTGGAATCAAGCTCGAGAATCTCGCACTTACAGACCTTGGCCAGGCCAAACGGATTAGTATCGACAAAGACAACACAACCATCGTTGACGGTGCAGGCACACGTGCTGCTCTGGAAGGCCGTGTCAAACAGATCCGCGCTCAAATCGATGAGACCACATCGGATTACGACCGTGAAAAACTCCAGGAGCGATTGGCCAAGCTGATCGGCGGTGTTGCTGTTATTAATGTCGGGGCTGCAACAGAGACCGAGATGAAAGAAAAAAAGGCCCGTGTTGAAGACGCATTGAACGCTACACGGGCTGCGGTTGAAGAAGGTATCGTTCCCGGCGGCGGTGTTGCACTTGTCCGTTGTCTGGATGCTCTGGAAAAGATTAAAATCAAAGCCGATCAAAAACTGGGTGTAAAGGTTGTTATTCGGGCTGTGGAAGAACCCCTTCGCCAGATTGTCAACAATGCCGGCTTTGAAGGGTCCGTTGTGATCGATAAAGTTAAAAATGGCGAAGGCGCTTTTGGTTTTAATGCCGAAACCAACGTCTATGAAGATTTGATTAAAGCCGGTGTTATCGATCCGACCAAAGTGGTCCGTTACGCGCTGCAAAACGCAGGAAGTGTTGCATCCCTGATGCTGACCACCGAAGCCATGGTGGCTGAAAAGCCTGAAGAGAAGTCCGAAATGATGCCGGGAGGCGGCATGGGCGGCGGCGGCATGGGCGGCGGCGGCATGGGCGGCATGGGCGGCATGATGTAACCCTATGTGATTGATGATTGACAGCAAAAAGATTGGTGAACAAAGCCCTTATGCGAGTTATAGCATGAGGG
>JAYEFV010000337.1:0-2619 GCA_034658755.1 Thermodesulfobacteriota bacterium
ATCTCTTGGAATCGTCATTCCGTCCCGGATCGGGGTCCGGGATGACGGCCAAGCCGGAATCCAGTAATTTCAATAAGTTCTGGATGCCGGATCAAGTCCGGCATGACGGTGTTGGGACTTTTTACGAGTTCATCAAACTTTGGGGTTTTGATAAAACGGGCTATTTATAAAATCTATGATGATGATTTTTTTCTCTGTGTTCTCCGTGTCTCTGTGGTGAAATTAAGAAATACTGCGTATAATTTTGGCGGGGTTGCCGGCAACAATGGTTTTATTGGGCACATCACGGGTCACCACACTGCCGGCGCCGATAATCGAACCGGATCCCACGGTAATCCCGCACAACAGGGTTGAATTTGAGCCGATGGAGGCTCCTTGTTTGACAGTCGTCGGGACTACCTCCCAGTCGTCCTCTGTTTGCAGTTCTCCGGATTCACTTGTTGCCATTGGATATTTATCGTTAATAAACATAACGCCATGGCCCACAAATACATCATCTTCTATACTCACCCCTTCGCAGATAAACGTATGGCTCGATATCTTGCAGCGTTTCCCGATAAAGGCATTTTTCTGCACTTCGACAAAGGGACCGATTTGGGTGTTGTCGTCGATTTTACAGCCATAGAGATTGATGAAATCGTTTAAGCGTACATTTTCGCCCAGGATGACGTTTGATGCTATTCTTTTATTGCTCATTTTATAACTCTACGGGTGCGCCCTTTTTCTTCAGGGACTCTTTGGATGCCACGAGGACTTTGACCACTTCCAGACCGGCTCTTCCATCGGTCAACGGTTGGGTGTGGTTTAAGATACACTCCGCAAAATGCTCGGTTCCAAGAGCCAATGCTTCAATATCCTCGAGTTTGGGTGCGTACATATCACCGATTCTATATTGGACTTTCATATGATACAATTCTTCTTTTGTTTCATAAAGATCAATACCTTTATCATAAACCTTGACCTTCTCACTGGGATTATTGTCGTCATACAGAACCATTTTGGAGGTCCCGCCGATCAGCGTCTGGCGAATTTTTACCGGTGATATCCAACTCACGTTGATGTGTCCCAACAAATTATTTTCCATATAAATCGTCAGGATTGCTTTACACACGAATTTATTTCCATATCCATTGTATCCGGTGGCAGATACGGCAAGTTTACGAAATGGCATAAAGTAGTCCATGATGGATATGTCATGGGCAGCCAGATCCCACAGCACATCCACATCCTGCTGAAAAAGACCGAGATTTACCCGGGTGGAATCATAATATAACAAATCTCCCAAATCGCCGCTGTCAATGATTTCTTTTATCTTGCGGACAGCCCCGGTATAGATGAAGGTATGATCAACAAAAAGGACTTTGTTCTTTTTCGAGGCAAGATCGATTAATGCTTCAGCTTTTCCAACCTCTTCGGTCATGGGCTTTTCGATCCACACATGTTTATCGGTCAAAAGGACCTTTTGTGCCAAATCAAAATGCGTGGAAACCGGCGTGGCAATAGCCATGGCATCCAGGCTTGTATCTTTAAAAAGATCCTCCACATTTTTAGTCAATTTTACCTGAGGATATAACCTGGCCGCCATTTTTAGGCGATCGGCTGAAAAATCGCAAATTGCTTTAAGCTCCATATCCGGATTGGCATTAAAGTTGCGAGCCAGGTTTGGTCCCCAGTAACCATAGCCGATGAGCCCGATGTTGATCATGCAATTTCTCCTTTTAATAGACAGGATTTACAAGATTATTAGGATTTATTTTTTTCCATAGAACTTAACATCGCTATAGAAAAGAGAAATGAGGAATTAGGAATTAGGAATCAGATATACCCCTTTTTATTATTTTTCATTAGTCTTTTGTTAAATTCTTGCTCTTTTGTTTTTTAAGATATCGGATGTATCCGTCTAAAACCCTAATTGCGTTTTCAGAAAGATCCCAGATTCTTTGATACTCCTCTTTGGCAATGTATTCATTATCAAGACATGTTATCAAGTGGTCTTGGGTTTCGTACATGGATCCTCTGCTTATCCGACAAAACTGAATATTTTCTTGAAAGTGGAAGCGCCCATAACCCTCCGCAATATTGGCGGTGCAAGAAATAGCTCCACGCCTCATTTGTGAAGCCAAGTCATATCTTTCTTCCGTTGGCAGTTTCTTTATTACGCCATATATAGCCATCCTCAGTTTCCGAGCCAGCTTCCATGCTTCAATATCCGTAAAATGCTTTATTGGACTATATCCCATAACTCTTCCCTCTTTCCTCTTCTCTCTTTCCTGCTTCCTCTTTCCTATTTTCTCTTTCCTTGGCTTTCTGCTCTTCTCACCCTCTGCTCTTCTCACCTTCTGCTCTTCTCACCTTCTAACCTTCTGCTCTTCTCACCTTCTGCTCTTCTCACCCTCTGTGCCTCTGTGGTGAATATATTCTTTGATCTTATCGCAGACGTAACGGATCTGGTTTTGGGTCAGTTCCGGAAACATGGGGAGGGAAATTAGGCGGCCGGCAATATTTTCGGTAATGGGGAAGTCCCCTTTTTTGTATCCCAGGTCTGTGTAGGCCTTTTGGAGATGCAAGGGTAACGGATAATGAAGACCGGTTGCGATGCCTTTTGAATCTAAAAATTGC
>JAYEFV010000338.1:0-2614 GCA_034658755.1 Thermodesulfobacteriota bacterium
AATAGCGGCATTGTCAAAATCAATAAGGGTGTTTTGAATCAACTGAATGGCCAGAGCCGGATGGTTGTGTTTTTCAACGAGCCTGTTGATTAGATCATCGTTGCTCGATCCCTTTGAAAATGCCGATTTCGCCCTCAAAAGATTATTACGGATCCTGTCTTTAAGCTCTTGGGTAGCAGCCTGGGTAAAGGTTACCACCAGGATCTGATCTGAGGTAAGTTGTTCTTCGAGAACCAGCCTTAAAAAGAGCCCGGCAATTGCATAAGTCTTGCCGGTACCCGCACTTGCTTCAATGAGGTTGGTACCCGTAAGGGGGGTGTTGATGGGGTCAAAAATTTTCACCTGAAACCTGCAATTGCCGTTTTAAAAATCACAGACGCCCGTATAATTATGGGGGGTTATTTTTTTTAATTCTTGTTTAACGGTTTGATCAACATTCAGGTTTTCTATAAATTCAACGATCGCCTTTTGGTCAATTCGCAAATGAGTCCGCATTAATTCCTTCAGGGCTTCATAAGGCTCGGGATACCCTTCCCTGCGCAAAACGGTCTGGATGGCTTCGCCAACCACCGCCCAATTATCCTGCAGATCGGCATGAATCGCCTCGAAATTTAAAATCAATTTGTCCAGTCCTTTTAAAAGGGATTTAAAGGCGATCAGCGTATGGGCAAGCGACACCCCGATATTTCTTGTAACCGTGGAATCGGTCAAATCCCTCTGCAGCCTTGAAACCGGCAGCTTGGCGGAAAGATGTTCAAAAATCGCATTGGCCACACCCAGGTTGCCTTCTGAATTTTCGAAGTCGATGGGATTGACCTTATGAGGCATTGCCGAAGATCCAACTTCGCCTACTTTGATCTTTTGTTTGAAATAATCCATTGAAATGTATGACCATATATCCCTGTTCAGATCCATTAGAATGGTATTGATCCGTTTAAGGTTATCACAAAATGCTGCCAGATTATCATAATGTTCGATCTGGGTGGTAACCCTTGATCGTTCAAGTCCTAAAACCTGGTTTATGAGATAATCTCCAAAGTCTGTCCAGTCGATTTCAGGATAGGCCACATAATGTGCATTGAAATTACCGGTTGCCCCACCGAATTTGGCGGAAAACGGGATGGTTTCCAATAGGTTTTTCTGTTTTTTCAGCCGTTCCACGAACACAAAAATTTCTTTGCCCAGGCTGGTGGGTGATGCTGGTTGGCCGTGAGTTCTTGCCAGCATGGGCACGTCTTTCCATTGATTCGCTTGTTCATTCAAGTTTTCAATAACGTCATCTAAAACAGGTTGTAAAACATCGACCCATGCACCTTTCAATGAGCAGGGTATGGCGGTGTTGTTAATATCCTGGGAAGTTATCCCAAAATGGATAAACTCCCTGAAGCCATGCAATCCAAGCTCATCAAATTTTTCCTTTAGGAAATATTCAACCGCCTTGACGTCATGATTGGTAACAGCCTCGATATCTTTTACTTTGCGGGCGTCATCATGGGAAAACTTCTTATAAATACTTCTCAGTGCTTCAAATATACTCTTGTCAATATCTGTCAGTTGAGGAATTGGCAAATTACATAATGCAATAAAATATTCCACCTCCACCAGCACCCGATATTTTATCAGTGCACCTTCAGAAAAGTAATGGGCAAGTTTCTCAACAACTTTGCGATACCGGCCGTCAACAGGAGAAATCGCATTTAAAGATGAAAGTTCCATGCTATTTTTGTCCCCGATTTAAAAAAATTTAAATTTCACTCTATCAAACCCAATCTCAATAGTTTTTTGGCGATCTTATAAACTGCACGATAACTATCTGCCATATGGACATTGTGTCAATAAAAAAAGGGGTCGCGCTGTTTTGCCATAAGATACCATAAAACCCTACCCACCTTGAAAAAATCAAAAAAGATATGCGAGACGCGGGCCGGGCTGATCGATCAATTGAATATGCTCTGGCCGTAATCCGGCAAGTTTTCAATTTTGCCATAAGAAATGATCTGTTCAGAGGCGACAATCCTGTCAAAAAAGCTCAAACTACATGATATGGAAATAAGAAAGGCAGAGCCATTTCTGGCCCTGCCCATTTATAATGTTTTTATTATTATGATGTTCTTGGTTTTATTCTTCTATCGAGTCTGCTTCTCCTTTCCTTGCCAGATCTGCGTTCTGGACGATATGAGTCATAAGAGAATTGTCTCCTACTAATACCTGATCGTCTGCCTCCGTTATCGTGCATTGGGTGGCTCATCGAATGATTTCTGATTTATGTAGATTCTATCCTTGAGGTAGGATGTATATAAAGTTATTATAACAACAGATAAAAAGCTGAGCCAAAAAACTTCGTTCAATATGTTTCTTTAAAAATAAATAGCGACTTATTCCCGGTTCTTCCTCCTTCCAAATAATCCTAATACAATAAGGCTGGAGCCAAGCAGCCACATGATGGAGGCGTCGGGGACGGTGGTAACCCAACCACTATCATCATCGGTGGGTCCGATTCCCCCGATGTGCGCTGCAGACAAATATGGACCATTACCACCATCGGGTGCACTGTAAAAGTTAAACGATGAGACGTCAATTGCTGAGACGTCAATTGCTGAGACGTCAATTGCTG
>JAYEFV010000339.1:0-2609 GCA_034658755.1 Thermodesulfobacteriota bacterium
AAAAGTATGGCCTTAACTGTTTATCTTCCACAAACCCGCAGAATATATCTGTAAATACGTCTTCCAGTTCATAGGATACTTCAAGTTTAATCTCTTTTTCTTTTTCTGCGAAAAACAGGACAATTCCCCTGCCATTATAATCTTTTCCGATTTTCCAGTTATTTAATATCTCGACTGCTGCGTCCTCAACGGTTCTTATGTTTTCGAGTGAGGGAATACTTATGATAACAGCTTCTATATTATAACGATCTTTAATTCCTTTAAGGTAGTTATTTGAGTATTCTTCCACATCTTCAAGTATATTTGCGTAGTCGTAAAGAAATGCTTCTCCGGATGGCCTGCGTTTAAAGTCAAAGCTATTTTGTGGCAAAAACATTTGATGAAAAAAGAGGGCATAAATCAAAACGCAGACAATAATTACAGAAAAAACCAGGATATATTTCTTCATTTAACCCTTCATTCTTTGTAACTACTCAGGTTGTACGGAAACTCTGAACCGCTGAACCGTGAACCCTTGAACCTGAGTAGTTACGTTTAATGAAACTTAACCTTGGGCGATGCTTTTTCACCTTCCAGAATTTCATAGTATTCTGCTTTTGAAACATTTGCAAATGCCGCGAAGAACCTTCCGAAAAAAGTTCTGATATAGGTATTTAAGGCCTGAACAGCATCGTTATATCTTTTTCGTTCAACTGAAATTCTGTTTTCGATTCCTTCAAGGCTGTCCTGAAGCTTGAGAAACGACTGATTTGCCTTTAGGTCCGGTATCTTTCCTGGAGAAGTAAAAGCCTTGAAAGTACGCCTTCGAGGCGGTTTGCAATTGCAACTTGTAAGAAATGAATATCAAGGCTGCCTTTGACCCTTATTAATACTGTCTTGTATTTTTCCTATCTGTTTATTAATTTTTTTGTCACATTTTTTAAGCATCGAAACTACTTGACAATAGGGTCATTTCGACATTCTACTCTTATCGTTTATCCCCAAGGGTCAAACATAGATTTGACCCCATTTTCTGACCCCATTTTCACTGAGGCGTCAAAATTAGGAGGAACATAGGGCTCTGTATACGCATCGATGTAACACAGTTGTCCACGGAAACGAACGTCAATGCGAGTGTACTTCCCCGAGTAATGTTTCTTAGCATAGGCCAAAATGCGGCTCCGCGTGCAGTCTCTCACAGCTTGCGGTATTTTGACACCGCCTGTGGCCTGTGTGGGGATCATAGACCCATGTCTTCCTCATCGTATTCCTCCATTTCCGCTTCAGGCATAACGCAAAGCTGAGGGGCTGGGCAACGATAAGCGGAAGCCTTGATAAAAGCATAAACTGTCGATTAAATACTACCTTTCAAAAACGGCACGGCTTTGCCCAGTCCCTCTCCAGCGCTTGGTTCGGCCATTTACTTTATGCGACGTCTCGCATCGGTCTAACTCGTGGGGAAGGAAGGGAGCGTTTCTCGGAATCAAATTGACGAATAACATCCTCAATAACTTCACATAAGTCCCTATATACCTCTTGTGGGTCATTGCCGTGAATCCCTGTTATAAGGTCAGGGCACTTGCCTATGTAAACCTGGTCTTCTTCACTCCACTCCACCCATTTATGGTATTTGTCACTCGTCTTCATTTTTTCACCTCTTCAATTGCTTGCCGTACTTGTTTTTCCTGATACCGCTTGGAATCCTCACCTAATTTTCCACTGATGGTTACGGCACCCGGATAAAGAGCGTGCGTGTATTTTCTATGAGACCCTTTACCTGTTCCTTTGATCTCGTAAAACCCCGCTTCAACGAGATCTTGGATTAGTTCTCTTATTTTCTTTGCCATAGTTTTGTTATACCCTAATTCTGATTTTTCTTTATCTACCTTGCCGAACGGCGCGGATAACCAGCGGGCGGTTAACTGTAGCGTTTATTCAGAATTAAAACGTAAAAGGCCTGAGTTTATTCCCGTCTGGTTCATCCGCTTTGTTATGCCCCGGCACTATGCTCAATCCCTGTTTCCGTTGTTTTAACCGGTATAATTCGCCGTTCGATGTCAGACCAAATTTTACGCTTTATCATTCGCAAATCATATTCAGTCTGTAGGTTCAGCCAAAACTGAGCCTCAATCCCAAAATAGCGTTGCAATCTCAAGGCGGTGTCGGCAGTGATGGATCTTTTCCCGTTGACAATTTCGCTGATCCGATTGGGAGGGACAGAAAGATCACGTGAAAGCTGGTTTATACTGATACCTAATGGTTCCATGAAATCTTCACGCAAGATTTCACCAGGCGTAATTGGGTCTAGTAATTTTTTAGCACTCATATCAATACCTCAATGATAATCGAAAATTCCAACATTAAATGCATTGCCATCATGCCACTCAAAGCAAACACGCCACTGTTTGTTAATGCTGATAGCGAATTGTTCCTTCCTATCTCCCTTTAAAGCATGAAACTTATTGCCTGGATTAAGCATTAAAGCTTCCAGACTCGGAGCGGCATGAAGAACCATAAGCCTTTTTCTCGCCTGCCGTTCAAAAGATTGGAAGCGGCGGACTCGCTGATCGTCGAACAGCTTTTCAGTGTCTCGGCAGGCAAATGATTTGATCATATGCGTATAGTATTAC
>JAYEFV010000340.1:0-2596 GCA_034658755.1 Thermodesulfobacteriota bacterium
TACCTAAAGCGGTATGTCGGAGGAAAGATATGGCGACAGAAAAACTAACAATGGATAAATTGGAAAGCACAATCGAAAATAATGATATTGTCTTGATTGACTTTTGGGCTGAATGGTGCGGACCCTGCAAAATGTTTGGGCCTATATATGAAAAGGCCTCTGAGAAACATACAGACGTGGCATTTACCAAGTGTAATACCGAGGAGGAAGAAGGCTTGGCCGGGCACTTTGGGATCCAGTCTATTCCGACCCTGGCTATTTTCCGCGAAAAGATCTTGCTGTTTATGCAACCTGGCGCGTTACCTGAGGCGGCGCTTGAAGATATCATCTCCCGAATCAAAGAGGTTGACATGGGTGAAATCCGGGCCAAGATTGCCGAAGAAAGTTCCAAAAAGGCCAGAAATAAAATGAATTGAGTGTTTTATTGTAACATCGCGCCGATTCGGGCACGATGATTCAATTGTATGGTCTTGATTTTAGGCCCGATGTCTAAGTACAGACCTCGTTAAGTGGTTGAATGGTTGAGTAGTTAAGTAGTTGTTCTCGTTTGTTTTTATACAGATTGCATGAAAATTGGACACTCGTAGAATTTAGGTATTTAGGAATTCAGGAATTTAGGAATTGAAATATGAATTTTTTCCTTATCTTAATCCCTCAATCCCTAAATTCACAATTCCTCAATTTGGCTCCATATACCCATTATGATGAGGATGGTGTCCAAAAATCGGACCTAGTTTTTAGATCAAATAACGAGGTCTGAAGTATTAGGGATATGCTCTTTTTTTAGCCGAATGTGGTAAAAGATATTTTTTTCTTCAATATCTATTAATTGATAGGAAGACGGTTGAAGGACTTTGAAAAGATCCCGGCGTGTATCCGAGCCGCTTCACAGAATCTTACAAATATTAAAGAATTACGCCACAGCCTGCGGCCAATAAGTTGACTCACGGGCTATTGGCCCGGTATTCAAAAACCCGTCTTTCGTATTTAATGAAGGCCTGGTCAAATTCGCAATAAAATTGGTTCAAGCCATCATTGGCAACCTGCACTTGCGCCTGTTTCTCTTCTGCCAAATAACGGTGAGGATACCCGCCCGTTATTTGTTAGGGCGGGTTTGTTGTGCTAATTTGAAAGCCATCCATAGATTGTCCTAAATACAAGATCGTGAGATTTTTCCAAAACCAGCCCATGGGAGGCGTTTCCCATTAACATGTATGCTTTTTTCTCTGCAGGACAGTCTTTGAAGCAATTCATTGCATCTTCTAAATCAACAAAAACTTCATATTCACCATACATGAATAGAACAGGGCATTTAATCATAGGTACATATTTTGCGTGCCGAGAATCTCTGGCGTCTATGAAAGGCCCTGTAGGTATTTGGGGGTTTCGCTTCTCCACAATTTCAACAAATTTATTTAAAACTTTTTCATCATATTTATACCAAAGGCCTTTTGCTGTAACAGGGTTTGAAGGAATGAAATTTTTTCCCGTTTCGGCCATATGACTCAGTTTGGCAACTACCTTTTTTACTTTGCTATTGACTGTTTTATAAGGAAGCCCCATTAATACCATACGTTCCACTTCTTCTGGATAATTTGCAGCAAGTGATAGCGAAATCACGGTTCCAAAAGAGAGGCCAACCACATTAACCTTATCGACCTTTTCTTTTTCCTCGATAAAATCAGCAACCGCTTTCATATCCTTTCCACAATTGTCTGCGTTAACATCCAATCCTTGAGTCTTTGTGCTTTTGCCATAACTCCTATGATCTACTGCATAGGTAACAAACCCCTTGGAAACCAGATAATCCATAAGATTGTAACCTTCTACAGGTAAGTTATAAAGAGTTGAACCACTTTTAACCCAGGGAATAAGAAGTACAACTTTTGTTGGTTTGTAGTTAGAAGGAGCCTTTCTTACAACATAAATAGTTGGACCCGCAGGACTTTTCACCGTATATTCAGTTTGTACCGGTTTAGGTGTTTTGCAAACTTCTAACCCTGCGCAGCCATAAAAAAGTGAAACGGATATAATGAGTACTCCAATAATCCATGATCTCCTTTTCATTTCTTCCTCCTTTCCTTAATTGTAAACTAAAGGTCATCAATATGAGACCCAAAATCAGGTGAAAACCTTACGAAAGAACACGAGCAATCTGTAGGTTATAATGTCAGATTCTTATTAGAGAAAGTCTTATCATGGTTTTTTCCAAAGAAGACTAAAGGCACTCGGCAGGTATAATCAGCAAAATGAATATACATCTTCACCTTACAATGGCTTTGTCTCTAAGGGCTGATAAATTAAGCTCCCAACAGAACGATTATCGTCCCATCAGGAGCAAGGCTGGATATATCTGAGGTTTTTCTCCATGGCTAACCTCTGATTGAGGTTTATAGGGTGGAAGGAAAAATTATAAGTTCATAAAACGCCTTTAAAAGAGAAAAGTCAAGGACAATCCGTTTTCAGAGTCACATCAGGCTTAAAGATTTCTCTCAGATAAAGACTAAGCCATAATCTAAAAATATTGCGATTCTAACCTTGACCGTCATGCTAGATTGCTTGGCATAAGGTGCTCAAGCAAACGGACAAAATTCTG
>JAYEFV010000341.1:0-10477 GCA_034658755.1 Thermodesulfobacteriota bacterium
CGGGATTCCGGAAAGAATCGATGCCAGGACATAGGCCAAATCCGGGAAGTTCGCAGGATCAACGTTCGAATAGAGCTGCGACAGACTCGTAAAGTTTTCAAGATTTACGTGAATGCCGGCCGGCAGAAGGTTGATCAAAACCGGCAGAACATTGGAATGCTGTTTTTTGATGTCATGGATGTCCTTCATCAGGTTTTGGACCTGTGCTTTGAGATTCAGATCCAGGGGCGGGGCCTGGAATATGCAGATTTCATCGAGATCCGACTGATACGGTTTCCAGAGATTTTCAGGAACCACCCCGTGATTTTTAACACAATCGGTAAGTTTTGCCGGTTGAGTATCCCAACCTGCCATTTGTACGGCATGGGAAGGCCCCAGGTAGGGAAAACTGTTTCGGGTGGTCAGGCCGGGTAAGAGGGTGTCCGGGTCTTTTTGTAATTTGGCCACAGCAACGGCTACGGTGGAAGCCACTGCTCCTTTGGCGCCCGCGACCAGTAAGAGCAGTGATCGAGATTTTGAATAATCAGAATTTGTCATAAGCAATGACTTTGCTTTTCTGTGAAGGTCCGATGCTTATTTTATTACAATGCTATTTTTATTACATCCGTCATTTTGTCAACAAAATGGAAATCGATTTCTTTTCTAACCTTTTCGGATATGTCTTCGAGATCTTTCTCGTTCCACTTTGGCAGAATCAGGGTTTTAATGCCTGCGCGATGGGCAGCCAGAACTTTTTCCTTTATCCCGCCCACCGGCAGCACCCGGCCCCTCAGGGTTATTTCACCGGTCATGGCAAGATCCTTTCGGATGGTTTTTTTGGTTAGCAGCGATACCAGGGCGGTGAGCATGGTAACACCGGCCGAAGGCCCATCCTTGGGTATGGCGCCTGCTGGGATGTGCAGGTGAATATCACTGGTTTCAAAAAAATCTTCATCTATTTTGAAAGATGCCGCATTTGTCCGAATAAAGCTTAACGCTGCGGTTGCGGATTCCTTCATAACATCCCCGAGCTGACCGGTTAAGGTAAGTCCTTTTTTCCCTTTCATGGAGGTGGCTTCAATAAAAAGGAGCTCCCCTCCGGTGGGTGTCCAGGCAAGACCCAGGGCAATGCCCGGTGTTGAGATTCTTGATTTCACGTCGGAAATCAGGCGAATCGGGCCGAGATACTTGGGAATATCATCAATCCTGATTTTAGCAGACACGGCCTCGTCTTCTGCGATATTGGCCGCCACCCCCCGGCAAACCGATGCGATTTCTCGCTCAAGATTTCTTAATCCCGCTTCCCGGGTATAGCCGGAAATGATTTGCTTTAACGCCCCTTTTGTAAAGGATATCTGGTTGCTCTTTAGACCATGAGCGTCCCGCTGGCGGGGGATAAGATATCGAGTTGCAATTTTAATCTTTTCGTCAAGGGTATATCCCAGAAGTGTCAGCACTTCCATCCGGTCCCTTAACGCCGGCGGTATGGTGTCAAGAATATTCGCGGTGGTGATGAACATAACTTTGGACAGGTCGAAGGGCACATCCAGATAGTGATCTGAAAAAGAAAAGTTTTGTTCAGGATCAAGAACCTCCAGCAGGGCCGATGACGGATCTCCGCGAAAATCGCTCCCCACTTTGTCTATTTCATCCAGCATAAATACCGGGTTGTTTGATCCGGATCGCCGGATTCCCTGAATAATACGGCCGGGAAGGGCGCCCACATAGGTGCGCCGATGGCCTCTGATTTCAGCCTCATCCCTGACACCCCCCAAGGAAATACGAATAAATTTTCTTCCCAACGCCCGGGCGATGGAGTTGCCCAGGGATGTTTTTCCGGTGCCGGGAGGGCCCACAAAACACAGGATAGGACCTTTTGACTCGGGCTTGAGCTTGCGCACGGCAAGGTATTCGATGACCCGCTTTTTTGGTTTTTTTAGCCCGTAATGATCGTCATCCAAAACCTTTTTTGCCATTTTGATATCCAGGTTGTCTTCCGTACTGTCATGCCAGGGGAGGGTGGTCAGCCAGTCCAGATAGGTTGATGCCACGGTGTATTCCGCAGAAGACGGGTGCATGCGGGAAAGACGGTCCAGTTCACGTTCCGCCTCTTTGCGGGCTTCTTCGGGAAGATTTTTTTCCTCGATTTTTACTTTGTAGTCTTCAATTTCAACCGAGGCCTCATCCTTTTCACCCAGCTCTTCCTTGATCTTTTTGAGTTGCTCCCGCAGATAGTATTCCCTTTGTCTTTTATCCATGTCTCCCTTGACCTGGGACTGTATCTTGTTTCCGAGTTCCAGAATTTCCAGTTGATAGTTAATCAGCCGGGTCACTTGTTTTAACCGTTTTTTGACATCAAAAATTTCCAGCACCGCCTGCTTTTCCTCAAGGCTGGAGTTGATGGTAGAGGCAACCATATCGGCCAATATGCCGGGCTCCTGTATGGATTTTGCCATGGTAACGATTTCAGGGGGCAGCCCCGGAGAAAGCTCGGCAATCCGGGTGAACTGGCTTATCATGTTGGACATCAGGGCGGTAATTTCCTTATCCTTCTTATCCTCATCCTTAAGATACTCCACCCGAGCCTGGGGGTAGGGCTTGCCTTTTATAAAATCTTTTACTCTGAATCTCTCCATGCCTTGTGTAAGCAATTGCAATTTATTGTCTTCGGTTTTTGCCATTTTAAGGATTAAAGCGCTTGTACCCACTTCATGCAGATCCTTTTTCGTATAAGTGCCTTCTTTATTCGGTTCTTTTGCCACAATAAGACCTATGATACGATTCTGGGACATGGCTTCGTCCACCAGTTGAACCGATCTTTCCTGTATGACAAGAAGGGGCAAAACCATTTTGGGGAAAAGGACCGCATCAATCATAGGGAGAATGGGAAGAATTTCAGGCAATTTATCCGTTTTGACTTCAATGGATGACTGAGTCTGTGTCATGGACACCTCCAATTTACATTTTTTTTGAAGGATAATAGGATCGACAAGATAACGGCTATCCTTATGTAATGTCTATCTTGCGTATTTTATCGAGTGAAAGTTTGGCCAGTTGGATCTGGAGAAAACCGTTTGAATATGACGCTGAAACCACTTCAGGATCAATGGGTGCCGGAAGGTATAAGATGCGTTCAAACCTGCCGTACTGGATTTCAGCCAGTCTATATTTTGCGTTTTCTCCGCGAGGAAATTCAGCACGGATCCCATAAATCTTGACAGCTTTGTTGCTTATTTCCAATTCCAGGTCCTCTTTATTGACTCCGGCGATTTCAGCCAGAATAAGGATCTGATCAGGAGTTTCATAAATATCCATTTGAGGCTTCCATTTCCGTGCGGATAGCATGAACATGGGGCGTATGGGCCGAAACATATCATCAATGGTTTTTTCGATCTCGGAATCGAGCTGATCAAAATCGCTAATGAATCGTATTTTGATATAGTCCATTTTTTAGCTCCTGTGTGTTAATGCTGATATCTTTTTTTCAATCCCAAACCCGTATTAACCCAACCCGGATAAACCGGAAAAGTGACTAAAGTGAACTAAAGTTTGAAGTGAGCTAAAGTTAAGGAGTCGCTACGCCCCGGCTTTTATACAAATTAGAAGTATTCCTTAACTTTAGGCACTTTAGATCACTTTAGACACTTCACACTTAATTAGCTTGGATAAATTTTTTGACATAAAATACACAAAATTCACAATTAAGAAACTATCTATAATCCGGTAAAAATGGTAACAATGTCAAGGAAAAACACCGTCGTTTATCAATGCCCATTCAGTCTCTAAAGTATACCAATTAAAGCAATCCAACAGAGTGACATTGAAATATCGGGGAATAGATATTTCCGGACAGCAACTAATTTACGAATAAAACTGAAATATTCTTTGCTGAGTTGAATACTTTCTGTGAAATGCTCCCGAGGATAAAATCCTTAATCCCGGACATGCCCCTTCTTCCCAAGACAATAACGTTATAACCGGACTGGGCTTCTTTAACGATGTCCCTCGCGACTCCTCTTTTTTTAATCTCTGAATTTATGGTGATATTCTTTTCATCAAATCCTGCATCCATAAGTATTTTTCTGGCTTTTTGAAGTGCCTGATTAACCAGTTCCTGCTTTTTCTCTTCCAGTGTACAGAAGGAACTCTGTTGAGATTTAAAATAAGGAGTTAGCTCCGGGCTGTTCATTTCACACAAGGCCGCAGTGTCTTGAATGACATTAAATAACGTAATTTTGTTATCCGTTGTAAATAAATTAGCTATAAATTGAACTGCTCGCATAGCGTTTTCAGAATCATCAATCGCCACTAATACTTTTTTATCCATGGGTCGGATCCTCCTTTAGGTGTTTTAAGCCCATACCTTTAACTTCTGTTCTGATATTAAAAGACTTCTGTTTTCTACCTCAATAATGTGATCCGGATCAAGAGGTTTTGTATTCTCGACTTTTGCAACGTTAGGGTAAAGTGAGGGTCCGGGCAGTTTAACGTCTTACCCAGGACTAAAAATGGCAGCCATCGCTACAGTGGGCTACTCTTGGTATCATAAAACGCTTCATAGATTTCACCTCCTTTTGCTGCATCAGAGTAAAAGTTGAAGGTTATAATAGAGTATTGCTTTTTTTCCTGCAAAGAGACGGTGACACGGAGTAATACGGATCAGCGCATTTCGGTGATAACATAACGTCTCTAGGTGATTTTTGTTCCTGTTTATGCAGGCAATCCAAACAGCTCCAGCATTCCCAGTAATGTTTACTTGCATGATCCAGACAGCCTCTGTAATATGGACAAAAGACATTTCGGTAGCCTTTGTTGTGAACCGGGTTTTTATCTTTTTCCATGGTTGTCTCCCTATCTTATCTTAATCTGGCAAATCTCAGGCTTCAGTCAGTAAATTTTTTTCCCCTAAAAAATAGTGATACATTGTAGCAATGTCAACTTTTTTTTAAAATTGCTGTTTTGATTGCCCCTTCATTCCTCATGCTTAACCCTAAAAGGAATCGTTATAACGAAACCACCTCGGTATCATCGAAATGAGCGACAGGGCAGAGGGAAAAAATGAATTATCCTTTTATAATCTATTGAGGATAACTCGATATTTTTTGACAAAGTCCACTGGATTATATGATAATTTTGCCTTGCGAAGACCTTCGATATCAAGGTCCTGTTCGCGATTTACAAATTCGAATTTATTTCCTGAATGCTCAAGGAACATCTGATTGATAGCCTGATAAATCCCTTTATAGTCAGAGTTTCCTTTTTCAAAATGAATCACAAGTGTATCATCCGTGAAACTTTCTGCTATTGCATAACCAGCCATTTTTTGATTTACGATGATTGCACCGCCCGTGAGGCCTTGTATCTTTTCCCATTTGTTTAAAATCCTTGAAATCGTCCGGTTTTCAGCAGATAGAACATCAGACGACTCACAGTCGCGCCAGGTACACCAGTCTTCCTGCATCTCCATCGCTTTATGGATTATATCTGTCCCAATAGGAACATATTCAAAGTCATATTTTTTCCTGAACTGATTCAAGAGATTCTTTTTTTTATGAAAGCGTTTGCCTTTGAGTTCTATGAGTTCAGTCACAGAATAGAGATAATCCCAGTGACCTCTTGATTCTTCAACAGAAATAAGATGTTTAAAGCTCTCTTTCCATAACCGGAGCAGGCTTTCAGGCATGCGGTCGAATATGGTTTCGCTGCTAAAATATTCAGAAAAACACTTCTTCCAGTCAACGCTCTCCCATAATCCCACAGGAGCCCAGTACAATTCTTCCGGAACGGCCTGCTTTATCCAGACAAGTTTATCCAACCATGCCCAGGAAAGCCCGTATTCCTCAGCCCACCCCCACAGGTTCAAAAAACTGTAATCGGAAGCCTTTTGCGAACACAAAGCAAAATGTTTTGAATATTCTTTTTGTTTATCCAAGGTTATGGGTTCAAAAATTAAAGACATATCCCACCTAACCTCCCAATAGGAAATTTTCACAATTAGAATGCTTTTAAATAAAGCAAACTTTATGCCAAAAATAGGACGACACAGAAATTACTTTTATTATGAACAAAATAGACTTGCACCTCGTTCATCATAACGGTAACTTAACAGGAAGTTATAATTCGCTGGAACGTATTTGGCCTAAAAGGATATGACCATGAGAAAACATCTCGTACTTGTTGGTGGTGGCCATGCGCATATGGTGACACTTGCAAATCTATATAAATTCATTGAGAAAGGCCACAATATTACGGTTATTGGCCTCTCACCATACCATTATTACTCAGGCATGGGATCGGGAATGCTCGGTAAAATATATACACCTGACGACATCCGTTTCGCCACAAAGCATATGGTTGAAAAACAGGGTGGCACTTTTGTTCCGGGAAAAGCTGTTCGAGTGGATCCGGAGGAGAAAACCGTATTCCTGGAATCCGGTGCAACTTTTTCTTACGATGTTCTTTCATTTAACACCGGCAGTTATGTACCCAGAACAACGGTTAAAGATGATGGCAAAGATATTTATTCTGTAAAGCCCATTGAAAAGCTCATAGATGCTCAGACGCGAATTCTGGAGCTTGTTTCACAGAAGAAAATCGCTATCAGCATAATCGGCGGCGGTCCTTCTGCTGCTGAAATAGCAGGAAACGTCTGGGGTCTGACCCGGGATTTTGGCAAAATCAAGCCCGAAATTCGAATTTTTGCAGGGAAAAATTTCATGTCACGCTTTCCGGATAATGTTAGGACAAAAGTTATGGTATCGCTCACAAAACGCGACATTGAAATTCTGGAACCAGGGTATGTAAAAGAGATCAAAACCGGTCAGATTACACTGGAATCAGGAAAAATTTATAAAACCGACTTAATATTTTTGGCCATTGGTGTTACACCGTCGCAGATATTTGAGGAATCCGGTCTGCCAACCGGCCCGGATGGAGGTTTGCTTGTCAATAGATACCTGCAGAATACAGAGTATCCGGAAATTTTTGGTGGCGGTGACTGTATTTATTTTAAAGATCGGCCTCTGGATAAAGTGGGTGTTTATGCGGTACGTGAAAACCCGGCACTTTATCATAACCTAATGGCATCACTGGAAGAAACGAATCTTATACCCTTTGATCCGGGCCGAGATTATCTGCTTATTTTCAATATGGGAGACGGCACCGGAGTATTGCGAAAAAAATGGCTTGTGTTTGGAGGCAGACTTGCCTTTAAAATAAAGGATTATATTGACCGTAAATTTATGAAAAAGTTTCAATTCATTGAATAACAAAAACAATTTTCAATTTTGTTCAAGATAAAGCCTCCGGCCCGTAGGGCCTACGCCCCGGAGGGGAAGGCGAAAATTTTAACCACCCCAGTACGATCTGCCGGACCTAAGGGGCAGGTAGGAATACATTGAGTATTTTGAGGATTAAAATTTGAGCCTGACGCAGGGATTGAGCAAAAGGGGGCGTTTTGCAAAGGTCTCATAATAATGCTGTCCGGATTCATTGGTCTACCTTCAATCTTTCACCTTATCTTTTCCATCTGCTACATGGATGTTTTCAGAAAAGAGTGTCTTTGTTAATTCATTTTCCGTAAGGATTTTTTCTTCCAATACGATTTCTCTAATGCTCTTTCCTGTCTCATCGGCCTTGCCTGCAATTAATGTTGCCTTGTCGTAACCCACATGAGGAACCAGATATGTAGCCATGGCCAGACTTTTTTCAATGTTTTCCATACATTTTTGCCTGTTAGCGGTGATACCGGTGATGCATTTTTCAGCCAAAAGCTTAGCTCCGGAAGAAAGCAGATCTATTGATTGCAGAAGATTGTAAGCAATCACCGGCAGCATGACGTTCAGCTCTAAATTGCCTGATTGTCCACCCATCATGATTGTTGTATCGTTTCCCATGACCTGGGCTGCCACCTGAATCACGGCTTCCGGGATAACCGGGTTGATCTTCCCGGGCATTATGGAAGATCCGGGCTGAAGATAAGGAATGGATATTTCACCCAGCCCGCACCTGGGTCCGGAAGCAAGCCACCGGATGTCATTGCAAATTTTCACTAAACTTACGGCTATGGTTTTTAAAGCCCCGCTGGTTTCAACCGCGGCATCCTGAGCTCCCTGGGCTTGGAAATGGTTTTCTGCCTCTTTAAAATCAAGGTTTGAATGTTCTGAAATAAGCGCAATAACTCTTTTCGCAAAATCAGGATGGGTGTTTAAACCGCTTCCAACAGCCGTTCCTCCTAAAGCAAGTTCTGCGAGACCGTCTTCAGCAGCTTCAATCCTTTTTATTCCAAGAACCACCTGTCTTGCATATGCTCCAAACTCCTGACCCAGAAATATGGGGACGGCATCCTGGAGATGGGTTCTTCCGATCTTTTTGACATTCTCAAATTCCGATGCCTTATGCAAAAGACTCTCTTGAAGATAGATAAACGAGGGAATCAGACGATCTTTAATTAGGGTAAAGGCAGCAATATGAATTGTCGAAGGGATTACATCATTACTTGACTGACCCAGATTAACGTGATCATTGGGATGAACCGGAGATTTCCCTACTTTTTTTCCTGTAATTATCTGGTTTGCCCTTGAGGCAATAACTTCGTTCATGTTCATGTTTGTAGAAGTGCCTGATCCTGTCTGGAAAATATCCACCACAAATTGGTCATCAAATTTTCCGTCAATCACCTCCTGTGCAGATGCAACAATGGCTCTGGATATCTTTTTATCCAGCAGACCCAGTTCATTGTTTACCATGGCAGCACATTTTTTTATAAGGGCAAGGGAATAAATAAATGGTGAGGAAAATGTAAGCCCGCTTATAGGGAAATTTTCAACTGCCCTTTGTGTGCTTGCCCCAAAATAAGCGCTTTCAGGGACATCTATGGTACCTAATGGATCTTTTTCTTTTCTGTATTTCATCAGCCACCTTTTTAAATTTTCTTTCGGGGGCAAATGCAAATTGTGCCCCTTTTGGGTCGGATTTTTATTTTCAGAAGCATAATCTAATACAATAACCGTGCCAGAACACAGAATCAAGCTGATTTGATATATTTTGGCATGAGCATTGCATTGTGAGATGATAATTTAACGATTTTTTTACAGGAAAAGAATTTGACGAATAACCTTTAAATCGTTAAAAAGGAGGTGAAACATGGCTAAAAAACATTACAGAATTGAAACATCATGCCCTCAATGCGGATGTAGCGCTGTTTCGCATCTGTCCGCCAAGGAAATTAAAGAAAGATTCGGTGATATCCCAAACGTTGAGATGGAATGTAGTGAATGTATGCTCAAATATCATACCGACATGAAGAAAGTATGCCCTGAATGGGATAAGGAATGCAAGATGAATCAATAATCAAAAATGGTGGATTCGTAAAAAGTCATTTTTTGACTTTTTACGAATTTATTAAAAAAGTATAGGAAAATAATATGGTATACGATTTCACAGCAAATGACGTATTTGAAATGGCCGAACAGCTTGAAAGAAACGGAGCCAAGTTTTACAGAACAGCGGCTGAAAATGTTTCCGATCCCAAGTCAAAAGAGCTTTTAATTGAACTTGCGGCAATGGAAGATGAACATGAAAAGGTATTTGCTTCTTTAAGAGTCGATCTGACCGAGGCCGAAAAAACGACAACTGTTTTTGACCCGGAAGATGAATCTGCCCTTTATCTTCGTGCACTTGCAGATACCCGTGTATTCTTTGAAAAAAAGATTGATATCTCATCGATGAAAGAGATCCTCAAGGCGGCCATTGTTGCCGAGAAAGACTCGATAGTCTTTTATCTGGGCTTGAAGGATTTTGTCCCGGATCAACTGGGAAAGAACAGGCTGGATACGATTATCAAAGAGGAGATGGGGCATATCAGAATGCTCAGCAAAGAGCTTGTTTCTCTTAAAAAATAATTTTCATGCCTGTCTCATGATACAAGTGTGTATCAAACTTAAATATGAGACGATTTTAAATGGTAAACGTTCAGCCACAAAGACACGAAGACACCAAAGATTATAATATAATTCTTTTAATGCCATTTTTAATAAGAGGCACGTTAAAATTGATTAGAAAACCAAGACGTTTGCCAGTCAATTTTAAATGATTAATTGTTTGCGCTTCCCATACAGGATTCATCTCGGCAATAGATTCTTCTATTTTTGATAAAGTTTTATAATACATACCCTTTCCTTGTGCCTTTGTGTCTGGTGGCTGAACTATTACCAATTTAATCATTTAGTAGGGCGGTAAATATCAGAATCATTTGCTATTCACCGCCTGCTTGTCCCGCCTCTGCGGGGTTGCGCTTAAGATGCAAAGATCGCAGAGAGATTCTATTCTTTCTATAACCCTGTAATAATAAGCTTGAGTAATATATAGATATTCCTGCTCTTTCTGCTGTTCTTTTAAAAAGTTTTCTCCATTTGGCACGAAACTTGAACAAGTTAATAATAATGATTAATATTTTTATATAGTTATTTTGTAACACTTTAGCCTTTTGAAAACATTG
>JAYEFV010000342.1:0-2590 GCA_034658755.1 Thermodesulfobacteriota bacterium
ACTGCTTTATTGTCGCGACCTGTCGTCCCATGCTGATGAACTCTGAATAAACAACATAGACTTCGTCATATTCCCCATTAAGAAATCCGGCTATCAAACCGTTGCCGACCGTAGAAGCAATATTGAACTTGATTACAGTCCCAATGACCTCAATATGCTCGCTTATGATAGGAATTTGATTTTTACGGCACCAATCCCGTCCCTTTTTGCCAAAGTTTGTAACGGAAATCTCTATATCCTCTCCTGCTTCTTTTATAAATGAATCGGCTTTGGAAATAAGGTGTGCATTGAAACCGCCGCACAAACCCCGATCCGAAGTGCACAAAATAATATGTTTTTTTATGACTTCCTCATGGGGCAAAAGAAGAGGGCTGGCTTCCTCTCCTGCTCTTCCTGAAAGACCTCCAAGAACTTCGGCGAACTTTTCAGCATAGGGTCGAAAGCCATCCATATTGGTCTGGGCACCGCGCAATCTGGAAGCAGCCACCATGTTCATGGCTTTTGTGATTTGTTTTGTCTTCTTTACCGCACCTATTTTTGTTTTGACTTCTTTTAACGTCGCCATACAAATCAGCCTTTATAATTCAAGTTATACAATCGCTTCGCGATTCTATGAAACGTCCACCTTCGGCGGACTTATAAAAAGAAATTTCTATACTATTCAATTGCCTGTTATACAAATCAACAAACAACTATTTGATTGTATCCTTGAACTCCTCGTCATAAGCGTTCAAGGCCTCGGTCATAACTTTGTCAAGCTCATCTGATATCTCTTGTTTCTCCGCAATTTCAGTAAAAATATGAGCATACCTGTCTTCAATAAAAGGGTACAGCCCGGCCTCATATTTCCCTAAAACATTAACGGGATATTTGTCGAGAAAACCTTTTGTACCCGCATAGAGTATTGTCACCTGTCTTTCAACCGAGAGCGGTTGAAACTGCGGTTGCTTCAAAATCTCAACAAGCCTTTCTCCACGGGCAAGCTGTGCCTGAGTTGCCTTATCCAGGTCGCTTCCAAAAGCGGCAAACGCTTCAAGTTCACGGAACTGGGCCAGATCAAGCCGCAGTGTACCGGCCACCTGTTTCATGGCTTTGACCTGAGCAGCACCACCCACGCGAGACACAGAAAGTCCGACATTAATTGCAGGCCTAACACCTGCAAAGAACAGACTGGGCTCAAGAAAGATCTGCCCGTCGGTAATGGAAATAACATTTGTCGGAATATATGCTGAAACATCACCGGCCTGGGTTTCAATAATCGGAAGTGCGGTGAGAGAACCGGCGCCCAGCTCGTCGTTGAGCTTGGAGGCTCGTTCCAGCAGGCGGGAGTGATTATAAAAAATATCACCTGGGTAAGCTTCACGACCTGGTGGACGTCTTAGAAGAAGTGAAACCTGACGATATGACGCCGCCTGTTTTGAAAGGTCATCATAGATTATGAGCGCATGCATCTTATTGTCCCGGAAATATTCCCCCATGGCACATCCCGAATAAGGAGCGATATACTGCAATGTTGCCGGGTCGCTGGCACAGGCTGCAATAACAATCGTATATTCCATGGCCCCGTGTTTTTCAAGGGCGGCAACGACCTGGGCAACCGTCGATTTTTTCTGACCGCAAGCCACATAAATACAGTAAACATCCGTATTTTTCTGATTAATGATGGCATCCACCACAAGAGCTGTTTTGCCGATCTGGCGGTCGCCAATGACAAGTTCTCGTTGGCCGCGGCCCACCGGTGTCATGGCATCAACAGCTTTTGCTCCGGTATACATGGGTTCATGCACACCCTTTCTGTCAATAACACCCGGCGCAACCATCTCGACCCTTCTGGTTTCTTTGGTATCTACAGGCCCCTTACCATCAAGAGGTTCACCAACTGCCGAAAGTACCCGCCCAAGGACACCTTTCCCCACAGGAACCTCAGCAATTCGGCCGGTCCGCTTGACCATATCACCTTCTTTGATATCGAAGTCGTCACCCATAACGGCAATGCCTACGTTATCTTCCTCAAGGTTCAGCACAAGACCAAAAATGCCACCCGGGAATTCAACCAGCTCCATGGCCATAACCTTTTCCAGACCATACACTCTGGCAATACCATCACCTACCGACAAAACAACCCCCGTTTCACTCAATTCAACTTTCTTGTCGTAATCCGTAATCTGTTCCTTAATAATCTGACTTATTTCTTCAGCTTTTAGTTCCATTATACACTCTCACCCCTTTTTAAAGATTCTCTCATATTGAGTAATTGTGTTTTGATGCTACCGTCCAAAACAAGATCACCTATTCGGGAGACAATTCCCCCTATAAGGCTGGGGTCTTGTTCAACCTCTAAAATAATATCTTTACCTGTCTTTTTCGACAGGGTAGTACGAATTTTTCCAACGGTTTCGGATGACAATTCAGTGGCCGAAACCAGACTGGCACGCACAACGCCTTTTAATTCATCAGCCAGTTTTTTATAAAACTCATTGATATCACTTAGAAATCCAAACCGTCCTTTGTCAAACAGCAAAAGCAGGAAAGATGCCATAATTTTGGAAATATTTACCTTATCAATTATCGCCTGCAAAACCTTTTTACG
>JAYEFV010000343.1:0-10427 GCA_034658755.1 Thermodesulfobacteriota bacterium
TCATGAATAGCAAGGTTCCGCCGGAATGGGTCGGCAAGGACGCCACCTTCAGCACCGGATGTACCAAGGAGATGCACATCGCTTTAGAAGTTCAGGCAAAGTATCCTGAAATGCAAATCATCGGACCTGCCAAGGAAAAATTCATGAGACGCAACGAATACGGAGTGGGCAAAATGTACGACAAACGGCTCGGTGAGATCCTACCGTTTAAGTAAAGAAACCTGGCCCAAAGGACCAGGTTTTTCAGGGCAAAATAAAGCTTGAAATATTTGCGATTTACAAAAGGAACCTGTATTGATATTAGCCTGATAGCATGTAAGGTTTAAGGCATGAAGTCAATCACAGCGGTACTTATCCGGCCTAAAAAGACATATAGTTCATATACTGACAATTAATCAGGCCAGCATTCCATTCCGATGGCACAAGCAGTTTGCTATTAAAAAACTTATTATTTCAACAGGTTTTAGAAATTCCGAGACGTTAACTTATGCCTTAGGAAGCAATGATAAGGAAAAACTCATTATGGAAGCGCTACTAAAAGACACAATTGAAATTACAAAGGCAGCCGGGGCTGCCATTATGCAGTATTACAAGTCCTCTTATACCGTTGAAGACAAATCACGGGACAACCCGGTCACAGACGCTGATTATGCTGCCGACACTCTCTTGCATCAACGCTTGACCGTCCGGCTACCGGAAGCAGGTTGGTTGAGTGAAGAAACCGTTGATCAGCCCGACCGGTTGCAAAAAGAGAAAGTATGGATCGTCGATCCGCTGGATGGCACCAAGGAATTTATCATGGGAATCCCGGAGTTTGCCGTTTCCGTTGCCTTGGTAGAAAATGGGCAACCCATTTTAGGCGTTATCTACAACCCGGCTTCCGCCGAACTTTTCTATGGTGTACGCGGTAGCGGTATATTCGTAAATGGCAGCCGGGCGCAAGTTACAAAACGCAACCAACTGGAGGGCGCCCTAGTCGATGCCAGCCGTTCTGAGTGCAAACGGGGTGAATTTGAACCCTTTGAAGATATGTTACAAATTCGCATAATGGGTGGTGCCGCATACAAACTTGCGAGGGTCGCTGCCGGCTTGTGCGATGCATCCTGGAGTCGCGGCCCTAAGAATGAGTGGGATATTTGTGCCGGTGTGCTGCTAATCACGGAAGCAGGGGGCCGTTGCGTAGACCTAAACAATGCGCCTTTCATTTTTAATCGTCCCAAAACACTGGTAAACGGATTTATCGCCGATAATGGCCGTTTGCATAATCGCATCATCACAACGATAACCCCATATGGCGCTGCAAGATATTCATCGCATCGACAATGAGATAAGCAGAAATCGTTCTCAAACACGAAGTGACATAAATGATCCAGACTATCGTTCTAAATGACGGATGACGTCGCCCCATAATTCTCCTTTTTACGAAACTTTTAAGTTTTAGGTGTTAATCCTGAGCAAGACAGAAATGAGAGTGAAAAAAAGATCGAAAAATTGGATGATCTTTTGAAAAAAGAATAGTTTCTAATTCTTATATTTTCCTTTTGGTTATCCTCTCTCTTCTACAATTTATTTTTCTCTTTGCTATTACCCAACCTGGATAAGTCGAAACCAATAAATATTTGCTATCAAGGCACAAAGACACCCTCCGGGCCGGAGGCAAAGGATTTTATTTTGTTATTCTTTCTTAGTGTCTTGGTGCCTTTGTGGCGAGAATAAAAAAAGTTAAGTCATGTTCAGATCGTCGCAACGTCTTAATATGAATGACTTTCCAATGGTCAAAAAGATTTTTGCCAGTAAAAACAACAAGCTAAAACTAACGGATCAAGTTACCCAATATGAAAAAGTTGTAATAAATATATGGTGTTTGTTTCACAATATTTAGCAATATTTTTCTTATAAGTAAGCTAACTAATTAATATTCATAGAACTAATTAAATTGATTGGTTTTGCATGATTTTTGCATTGATATAAAATATCAATTAAATCAGATAGAAGGAGGAATACCAATGGCTTCAAATTTCCGAATTTTATTTCATGAAACGAGAGATAGCCTCCACCTGAAATTGTTCGGTGATTTTGACGGAAATTCTGCACATGAATTGTTTAACGCCTTATTAGATCGTGGTATTGGTTTTTATCAAATCTATATTGACACCAATGATCTAAATACCATCCATCAATTCGGTAGAGATGTGTTGCAAAAGAAACTTAGCAGATCCAATAAGCGATTTAGCAAACTCGTTTTTATTGGGAAAAATGAACACGAAATAACGCTTAATTAAACTTCCCCGAAATTCTACAACTTCTTAAAAATACAGGTTTATTAATGACAACCTGTTTATACCGTCAGAATGGAAGAATCTTCTTGTAAACATACCTTGCACAACCTCTCTAAATCATGAACTTTGCCATCAGATAATCGGAGTTTCGCAATATTTTTCAACAGCGGTTACCGATATGTAATTCTTATCACAACATCTTGAAACTATAAGATGTTTTAGTTTTTATCAAGCTGTCATCATACTCAAATCAAGGTCTGCTTTAATTCAAAATCTATTAAGACTCCTCGGTTTTTTCTTTCACTTGGATTGCCTCAAAAAAGTGAAAAACATATCAAAAAATGGCATAATAATTGACAAATATTGTCAATTACTTTTGGTGCGCAATTCGCCTTTTTAAGCTAATTAACTGAAATTTAATCATTTTCATATTTTCTAAAATAGCGTCTTAAATCTTGTATGATTTTTGCATATTACGATAAGCTCATCCATAATTTAAATAGTAGAAACAAACCCGAGATCATACTCTTAATCTTAATAACTAATAGAAAGAAGATGAGAGATATAAAACAAATTTGGATAGTTGCGGCATCCTCCCTGCTAATTGGCATAATGGTTCTACTGACTTCAACAGCAATAGCAGGCGAACCGCTAGATGTAATTGAAAAAAGCAAAAGCTATCCGAGTGGAAGGCATTTCAACCTGACCCCCCAAGGAAAAGACCCGCTCTCTTTCTTCTGTAAAGAAATGCTGCAAACCGGAAAATCAATATCCATCGATGAATATGGCGAGTCAACAACTCAATATATGACAAACAAAAGATCTCCTGTGACAGACCTGACTGTACTTGAACCGTATGCCGGGTGTTTTAATGATCCTGCTGATGATTCCTTGCCGACATTAGGGCCGAGCAATATTCGATATGTGTATAACGCCACGCCAGAGAAATTTGTAACATTTGACTCCGCAACATCAGAAGGAAAAGAAAAGGTTAAGGCGGTTAACATAACACATCTATTTAAATTTTTAGATAGGTTTTGCGAAGCAAGCATTGTTGATACAAATGAGGATGGAGAAATTGTGGGTTATGGTTTTACATTCGTTATAAAATTTTAATGGATATTTACGAGTTACGTTTGAAACTCCCAACTCAAAACTTTCGTTTACCTCTATGATTTTTAAAATAAAGTTTTAGAATCATTGTGATATTGTTTTTCAATAGGGGCAAATCCTTTTTTCAGGGTTTTCCCTTTTTTGTTTTTATGATATATATCATAGGAATAAATTGGCCTCACATTGTGTGAGGGGTTGAACTGGCCAATTTTCTTCTTATTTTAAAAAAATAGGTCAAAACTTAGTAACTCAATAAATTATGGGGCCGGGTCAATATCATCATTTAATACTCCAGAACTTTTTGAGATTTTAAAGAACTTATTAAACGGCCACCGGAGTTGAATTATGAAATTTGTTTCGGTACCCGGATTAAAGGGAAAAGTTTATGTTCCTGAAAAACAACAGGAAAGCTTGAAAAAGCATCCGTGCAAAGACTGCTATTTTTGCCAGTTGTGCAGTGACGATAGGTGCACAGTCTGTCTTAGCCCAAAAACCTCCAACTGCCAAAAATCTTCCGAAAAATAAACGCCTTCTTCACTTTTCCATTAAAAAACAGACAAATAAAGGCTTTTAACCCTGATGGATTCGTAAAAAGTCGAATTCATCACGTTTTAGTTTCTTAATTGTGAATTTTGTGCTTTTTGTGGCAAAACTTTTTTCTTCTCGCCACAAAGGCACCAAGACACTAAGAAAGAATAACAAAATAAAATCCTTTGCCTACGGCCCGGAGGGTGTCTTTGTGCCTTGGTGGCAAATATTTCTTGGTTCAGGCTTGTCCGGGTTGGGTTTTAAGATTTAGGTTTAGAGTTGAACGATGAACAGTTATATTGCAAGCCTTTAATAACGCAGCAGATAGAAGCCTCCGGCTGGACCCGGATCTTTACGTCCCTTTCTGTTCTTTAATCAATGCTATTTCCACCCGACGGTTCGCCTGCCGGTTTTTCAGTGAGGTGTTTTCAAACAGCGTGCGATACTCTGAAAACCCTTGGATTGACACTCGGTGGGGAGAAACGCCGTTGTCGATTAAAAATTTGGCCACGTTGATCGCACGGGCTGAGGACAGCTCAAGATTAGAGGGATATTTTTCTGTATTAATCGGGGTATTATCCGTGTGACCTGAGACGACAACCTGGTATCCGGGTTTTGAAGAGATGAAGTTAGCAATTCGGATGAAGATAATTTTATAGGATTCCAACAACTTGGCTTTACCTACGTTAAAAGTAATGCGTTCGCCCAGAACAAAGACAAGGCGATGCTGATTATTTCGAACGGAAAATACGTCTTTATCCACTTCCTCCACGGTATTAAGAATTTCCAGGTGGAGTTGCTTTATTGTTTTATCTAACATTTTGCTTTGGCTATGTACAGGCAGATCAGGCGGTCGGGTAAGGTCAGGTTGAACAACGGTTTTCATATCTGTCGTTTGCTGAGAGGCAGGCGAAGTTTTGATCTGAACCGTGGATCTGTCTTCCGGAGGATTGTTCGAAGCAGATAATGATCCTTTGATATATGGCGAATACAGAAAGATGAAAAATATCAGAAGAAGCGTCATGAGGTCTACCATAGTCCAAAGCGGTACTTCCTCCCCCATGGTTTTCTGAGCGACCATTTTCTTCTGTAGCTGGATTCTCTTTCGCTCGGATAATTCAAGACGATCCTTGAGTTCTTTCCGGTCAAGCTTAAGCATTTTGTTTCCTCGCCATCAGCTTTTGCAGTAGAGTAAGAGAAACCGGTTGTCCCTTGCGAGCCGGATATTCCAGCACATCCTCATTAACACCGTGATAATTCCGTATATAAGATTGCAAGCGGTATGCAACGGCCTTGGAATTTTTATCACTGGAAATATCTAATACTCCTTCCAAGATAATGTAAAGGAGCATTGATTCGGTCCTGATGTGTTCAGAGAGCTTTTTAGACAAAGGGAGAAAGACAAAGTTGGCGAATAATAAACCATAGAGGGTCGTAAGCAGGGCGATGCCCATTCCTCTGCCCATTTCCAAAGGAGTTCCTATATTGCTCAACACGTCGATAAGCCCCATGATTGTGCCGACAAAACCAATGGCAGGAGCAAGTTTTTGGAAGGTGTCCAGAATATTGATCAACGATTCCTTGCGAGAAAAATGGAGTTCATATTCTTTTTCCATGATTTTGTGAATTTCATATGTATCATATCCATCCACGACCAACTCAATACCTTTACGCAAAAAAAGATTTTCTATATTATTCGACTCCTTCTCCAGCGTTAACTTACCATAAAGTCTTTTTATGCGGGATAGCCTTACAATTTGTTTTATCAAACCCTGATAGTCTGTTTCCGGGTTCCGAAAGATGGCATACAGTGTCTTGAACAGATCCCTGTGGATTCTATGGGGAAAAGATAGAAAACCGATTACCGATGTCCCTCCGAATACGAGAAGACCACTTTTGAAATTCAATATCATAGATGTCTCACCGATGATCGTTACTGCAAGATACAAAAATAAGATTATCCCTGCCGTCAGTATCATTTTTTGAATCATAAACCATACCCCATGGATGCTATCATGAATTTCTTATGAAAAATTTATCTAAACATGATGGTCCTCGGCGGACCAATACAAGTATATGCAGATTATATGCCATAGACGTTTTGCCGAGATGTTTTTAAATAAACGCCGAGAAGATCCTGTATTTTAAGTAAGTTGACGAATGATGTGAAGAATTTTAATAGGCGAAAAACGCTTTGTTATGTGGGCAAAATTTTCCTTGCGAACAGAATGAGATAAAGATTTCGCCGAGTTATTAGTTCTCGACCTCCGAGTCCTGAACGTCAAGCATGCTGATATGCATTTTAAGGGAGTTTACGATCCGGCCTGTATTAATCTCAAGGCATCCTTCAGAGGAGAGGAAGAGTAACCGATCCTATTCCTCACCTTCAAGACGTCTCAAAGTTTCATCATATTCAGGGAACCCAACCACAGCCTGCAACTCGGTAAAATCAAGTATCCGTTCAGGTTGTTTCCCTTTACGTATATCATACAAGGCTTCACGCATGGCATAAACCGCCGAAGACAATAGCGTTAACGGATACGCAGCAATTTTGTACCCAATCTCCTTAAGTGACTCAGGCGGCAATACAGGCGTTTTCCCGTATTCAACAATATTAGCCATCTGGCAGCCTCCAACCTCAAAGCAAATCCTATGCATTTCTTGTTCTGAAACAGGGGACTCAATAAAGATAATATCAGCCCCCGTGTCGACAAAGAGTTTTGCTCTCTCAATCGCTTCAGAGAGTCCGTGCGTATCCCGTGCATCGGTGCGTGCGACAACCACAACATCTTCTCCTCGATCACGCGCTTCATCCCGTGCCTCGATAACGGCACGCAGTCGCATGAGAGCTTCTTCTCGCTCAACCACTTCTTTGCCTATGGTATGACCACAGCGCTTTGGGCTGCGCTGGTCCTCAATCATAATACCTGCAAATCCGGCCCGGATATAACCATGAACGGTACGCTTGACATTTACCGTATTACCGTAGCCGGTATCCCCGTCTCCAATCACCGGAATATCAACCGAGGAGCAAATATTACGACCTTGATCCAACATTTCGGCATAGGAGATAAGCCCCGTATCAGGTAATCCCAGGCGTGCGGCTGAAACCGCAAAACCGCTCATAAAGGTCAGAGAATAACCGCACTGCTGAATCAGTTTTGCGCTAATGCCGTCATAACAGCAAGGCATGATTGTAAATTCGTGGGCTTCTAATAATTTCCTGAGTCTGGCCGCTCCCTGTGATCGACCGGTCAATGGTTAAACCTCCTTTTTACTGTCTGTTCCATCAATTCTTGCTGCAAGGGATTTCATCGCCAATATATATTCCGGATCAGCAATCATTCAATACACCAATTTCTCCTTCAATACAACAAAATACAAATATCTTAAAAACTAAAACCTCTCTGGTTTGTGTACATCTTTTCAGCCCGACATCTTCAAGTATAAACAAAGATGAATACTGCAAAATAAAGATGTGACCGAGTATTACTAACAGCATTTTGGAAAATCGGTTTCTCCTTTATAAAGATGGTACTAATGTACTCTTTAAGTCAACATAAACAAATTTTAATGCATCGATTGGAAAAAAAGGGGATGGAAAAAAGCATAATTTTCGGTTTCATTTCGAGTTTGAAAAGTTGTTTATTAGATGATCCAAATATGAATCATTGGCAGATAAACAAACGATTACAGTTTTTAGGCTGGGATGATTTTGAAATGGATTATCATACATTACAGTTGGCCAAAGAATGTTTTGAAGCCGAGGGCTTGAAAAGTTTGCAAACATATTCCGATTAATTGTTAATCATCAAAAAAATAAATTATTATATAACCTAAAATCTGCAATTGCCTATTTGGCCGCAGCTTCAAGGCGCAGGGTGTGCTGCCGTAGTAAACTACTGCAAACGCCCTGTAACACAGAAGATGCGGTCAAAGGGGCAATCCCGAAGGGCACAAATTTTAAAAATTTCTTTTATTTTCATACTCAGCAATATGATGCACCACAAAACATACACTCTATATGCTAACAGTATAATATAATTATTTTTATTTAAGCCTTTTAAAATTTGTATGCAGTTTTTAGGTATAAAATAATCGAGTACCATACCTCTTTATATTCGGCGTATTTCCCTCTCAAAAACACACGTAGTATTAGATATTCTAGTACTATTAGCAACAGAATTTAATACCAAAGCACTAGAAATCTAGACCTGAAAAATACGAAAAAAATCATACTTTGTTCGTATTTACAACTTTATGCATAAGTTTGTAGAAAGTAATTGGGTTAATAGATTCTGATAAACGATAATTATATTTGAGGTTCAGCGACAGTCAATCCCCAACAAGAAGACGGCTTCAAGCTGATCCGAAAATATTTAAAAACGAAGAATAATACGGTTATTGTTAAAAAAGTTATGTTAGAACCTTCCTATAGAGGCCTTTGCTATTGTTCATTCAGATTTCATCCCTTTAAACCCATAATCCTCTATCCATACAGAATTCTTGACACTTCTCAATCAAAGATGTATTCACTTGAAATAATTCAAACTTCGGGGGCTACATATGAACAAATTGGATCTGATTGAGGCGCTTCAAAATGAAGCAGGGATTTCGAAAAACAAAGCTGAAGCGGTTGTAAGGCTATTTGTTAATGAAATGGCAAACGCCTTGGCCAATGGAGACAGGGTGGAAATCCGGGGCCTGTGTTCATTTTGCGTTAAGCATTATAAAGCTTACACCGGCCGGAATCCGAAAACCGGGAAACATGTTAAAGTTAACGCAAAGAAGCTTCCGATCTTTAAATGCGGGAAAGAATTGAAAGAGAGAGTGGATAAATAGGGGTTTCAAATTTCTGATAAATACAAGATTTTTTCTGAACATTGAAAGCGGATTGATATCTAATTCGTATCCCAACATAATGAAAAAAAAGATAACCGGTCTTTGGCAAGGAATCAGTAATGAAGGAGGCAAACTATTTATGAACGCCGCGAATCCCCGGACGATTCACAGAAACCTCATCGTTCGCATTAGCTTTACAGGATTCATTATATCGGTCTTATTTGGGTTCGCTGCATGGCAGTATGGAAAAAAAGACATACGCCAGGAAATCCTGTTGCGAGCTGAAAACGGCTTCAAGATGTTGAATAGTCAAATCAGAGATTTATTTGATAATCCAAAAGAATTGCAACCTTCAGCGATTCAGCGCGAACTGGATAGAATTATGAGTGAGCGTCGAAATATTCAACTTGGCCTGTTTATATGGGTGGGCATTTATGATCTATATGGAAAACGCATTGCGCAAGTCAGGGATGACACATATGAACACATTGAACGGGTTGAAAAGTTGGCGGGACAAGTTCAAGGCAATATGCGCAAACATGATCACTTGGAATTCACAGTATTTGATATAGAGGATGTCCCGCATGTACAGATCATCTCGCCGATCAAGAACGGTCTGAATGAACTGTCCGCTTATGGGGAGACCTTTTTCGCCGTATCTTCAGACACTCTGGACAACCTCTGGGAAAGAGCGTTTGCTTTAGCATTATCAGCCATGTTCGTTGTGATTGTCACGACGGCTTTACTCTATCCGGTTATTAACAATCTTTTAAGCCGCGTTTCGTCACTTTCGGCCCAGCTGTTTGAGGCCAATCTTGAAATTTTAAAGGTTTTAGGAAGCGCGGTTGCGAAAAGGGATAGCGATACAGACTCTCATAACTACCGCGTAACCATAATATCGGTAAAGTTTGCAGAGGTATGCGGACTACCCAAAGAGGATATCAGGCGACTGATAAAGGGGGCATTTCTCCACGATGTGGGGAAGATCGGGATTGAAGATGAAATTCTGCATAAACCCGGACGGCTGACGGAAGATGAATTTAAAGTAATAAAGAAGCACGTTGCTTACGGGATTGATATTGTTAATAAGGCTGAGTGGATCAAGGAAGCGGTGGATATCGTGGGTTATCACCATGAAAAATTTGATGGGAGTGGATATGATAGCGGAATAGAAGGAGGGGTAGTTCCTAAAATTGCAAGGATTTTTACAATAGCTGATGTCTTCGACGCGTTGAGTTCACGCCGGCCGTATAAGGAGCCGTATTCTTATGATGAGACAATAGATATTATTAGGGCCGGTCGGGGGAATCACTTTGACCCTTCACTCGTTGACGCATTTGAAACGATAGCAAGGTCGATATATAAAAATTATGCAGGAAGAGAAGATAAACAACTTATAGAAGAGCTGAATATCATTATTAAAAAATATTTTTACGAATGAAAATATCCAGATTGCGGGTGTATTGAAATATATTAATTAATCTGCTCACTATTTTTCTAAAAGCACTGCTCCCTATTATTGAAAATAACTGCTATGGAAATGTAAATATCAGGGGTCTGAAAAATTTGGGATATCGTTATTTCAATGAGGGCAATCCATTTTTGAGAATTTGCCTTTTTTGATTTTTTGTGGATCTTACGATATGTAATCGGAGTTGATCAACC
>JAYEFV010000344.1:0-2578 GCA_034658755.1 Thermodesulfobacteriota bacterium
CGGGAGGAGGCCAATACTACAATGGCTCTGACAGTGCCGGTGGGTTTACCAGTGGAGAGGCCGCTTTTGTGAACAATTACAATCCAGCATGGAGTTCCTGGGATGGCTGGTCGGTTTCCAACACCATCGACACGACTACAGCCGGTTTCACCAATCAGTACAGCGCTTATACTGGCGGTGCCTACAGCGGGACTCAGTATGGCGTCTATTATGAGCCCTTCACACTTACATCAACTGTGAGTTGGAATACCCCCATGATGGTAAACGGGGGATACTTCACCAACACCACGTATGCCGCCTTGTCCATGCTGAACGGCGACGATTTTGCGAAGCAATTTGGCGGCGTTACGGGTAACGATCCGGACTGGTTTCTGTTGACCGTTGCTGGAATGAATGAGAATACAGTGACCGGGTCGGTAGACTTCTATTTGGCGGATTACAGATTTGAGAATAACAGTCAAGATTACATCGTGAATGCATGGACCTGGCTCGATTTAAGCGGACTGGGAACGGTAACCAGCCTAAAATTCGACTTGTCCTCTTCGGACGTCGGGGATTATGGTATGAACACGCCCGCCTATTTTGCCATGGACAATCTGAACGCTGTGCCCATTCCTGGGACTGTTCTGCTCCTCGGTTCGGGATTGCTCGGCCTTTTGGGTTTGAAACGAAAGCGATCCTGAAGGGTAAATTTAAGAAAGAGAATTTTCAAAAGATGAGAGGTTCTGCATGAAAATAAAATCGATGTTTATCTGTCTCCTGTGCGTTGTGATGCTCGGAGTTGCCGTGCCTTGGTCCTATGCCGCTATATATTCTGGCCCGACGGATACCAACCACGCTGTTGATCCGGCCATCGAGGCAACCAGTTCGCTTATCAAAGGTTGGGCCACCGGATATGTCAATTATATTCCGGCACCTGGACTTACGTCCAACTCTGATCCCTCCAAAGCCACCGGTCCATACGGTGACGGCACAGTCAGTTTGGGTGATCTGAATCAGGCCCAGATTGAGTCGTGGGTAACCAACCCACAAAGCAATCCAGGCCCCGGAGAGATTACCCTTACCTTTTCTGCTCCCATAACCAACGGACCGGGGTTCGATTTTGCTGTGTTTGAAAACGGATTTGTTTTCCCTTCCGATCCCTATCTGTTTGCGGAGGTTGCATACGTGGAGGTCTCAACGGACGGAGTCCAATTCGCTCGGTTCCCGAACGATACACAAAATGACTATGGATGGGAGGGAGATTATGGTCGAAATTTTGGGGGTTATGACAGTACAGGTTTCTATAACCTGGTTGGCAAGCATGCCGCGAGTTATGGGACCCCATTCGATCTAGATGACCTCCTGTCTCACGATTTGGTCCTTTCGGGTAATGTGGATCTGGGTATTATCAACTATGTCAAGATGTTTGATATCCCCGGTATCGGGGCTTTTGATTCGGACGGTAACTCACTCGGTTCTCCGCATCCCGTTTTCACGGATTCCGATGGAGACCCCATATACGACAATTGGCTGACTACCGGAACAGGCGGTTTGGATCTTGATGCGGTCGGGGTCATCAACGCCGTTCCCATCCCCGGAGCAGTATGGCTCCTGGGATCCGGCCTTTTGGGATTGGTGTGTTTCCGGCGGCGAAAGACCACAAGTTAGCCAGGCGGATCGGAAATTCGTCTTGTTGATGTAAAAATTTGGATGGCTTGTACCCTAAATGAGCGAAAGTCGAAGATGCCCCAGATTCAAGGCATCAAGGGCGAAGCCGTAGTCGTCTACTGCGAGCCCTTGATAACGAAGAAGATGGGGTATCATCGGCTTTCCTGAAAGGTAAACAAAATGGGATTTTTTTAATAAATTTATATCTCATTTATAGAAGAGTTGTGAAAATACATCTGAATCTACTAAAATGAATAATAAATCAAACACATAAAATATTTTTCGCATTTTGTTTACGATCATTTAGGTTAAACTCTGTTTGATCCGAGCACCATAACCTGCATACCAGTGGATAGTAACCGTCACCGCCTCCCTTCAGGCTAGTGGTGCAATCTTTGCGGAGTATGCTGTCATGTCGGGGGCATACCGCCGGATCCGCCAACAGGTGTTGTTTATCCGGATCACTGGTTTGGCTTCCTTTCCGGTGAAACACTTGCAAATCAACAACTCTGCCCATTTCTGTTTCAGTACTTTGGTGAACCGCGCTTTTTTTGTGCCATCCATAATATCAAACCGGTATTCTGCCGTGTTTTTGACCGAGAAGACTGTCGCCAACGCCTCGAAGGCCGGAGCTTTCACGGTAATGCAGGGTTTTAACTCGGATTTCTCACAAGCTTGATTCGTCCATTTGCAAGCCAAAGATCCCGGGCATCGCGGTTGGGTGAAACGAAATCCCTATTTCGATGGATGTACCATAAATCCTAATTTCCTCGACTCATCAATGTTCAAGGTTTGCCCAGTTCACTGCACGTTCTGCATGACGTCCCCATGACCCCTTGTATGGATACGGTATACATTGAAGTTGAATTCATCCGATAATTTTCCAGCATCGTGGATAATTGTCTTGACAATATTTCGCAAATTAGGA
>JAYEFV010000345.1:0-2563 GCA_034658755.1 Thermodesulfobacteriota bacterium
GTCAAGGACAAGCTTCCCTTGCACGGCAGCCTGGAGCTGAACAACCGGTCTTCCCATGACACAACCGACCTGAGGTTGAACGGCATCATCCATTATGACAACCTCTGGCAAAAAGAACATTCGGTTTCCTTACAATATCAAGTAAGCCCCGAGGATGCCGATGAAGTCCAAGCCATCGCCGGGTCCTATGTACTGCCGGCGCCATGGAATGAAGACCATATGCTGGCAATTTACGGTGTCTGGTCGGACAGCGATATCGCCTTCGGCGAAGGATTTCAAACCATCGGCAAAGGAACGACTTACGGGGTTCGCAATGTGATACCCCTGCCGCAGGTGGGGAATTACAACCACAATCTGAGTCTGGGGTTCGATTACAAGGATTATGATGATGATCTCTCATTTGTAAACGGTGGCGATACCATAGAAACGCCGATTACGTATTTACCGTTCTCTGTGTCATACAATTCGTCCTTGAGCCATCTGTCGGGTTCCACGAATTTTAGCGGCGGGATAAATATTCTATTTCGGGGCCTGGTGACCGACGAAAAAGAGTTTGCGGACAAACGGTTCAAATCACGGGCCAATTATGTGTATGCAAAGCTCGGTCTGGAGCGGTATCAATTGTTGTCCAAAGGGTTTCAACTGTTTATGAAATGTGACGGCCAGATTGCCGATCAACCGCTTCCCTCCAACGAACAGTACTTTGCTGGCGGGCTGAAAAGCGTGCGGGGATACAAAGAGACTGAAGAGGCCGGCGACAATGCCATTCACGGAATTATTGAACTTTTTTATCCGGAACTGGCCAAGTACCTCGGACTTCCGGACTGGTGCAGTATATCTCCGAACATTTTTTATGACATTGCAGCGATGCGGATAAAAGACAAGCTCCCCGGAGAAGACCAGCCTGATACATTGGCGGGTACAGGTGCCGGTATTAGAGGCAATTTGTCCCGCTTTTTCGAATACGAATTGTCGTGGGGTGTGGTACTGAAAGAAACGGCCAGAACCGAAAAAGGAGACCAGGAGTTGTATTTTGTCATGAAGGGGCAGTTTTAAAAGAGACAGGAATGCCCTCTCTGTAGGAGTGCCTGAACGGAAAGTCGTATTCAGGCAAAATCCGAATATCTAATATCGAATTCCGATAATCGCAAATGGACGCAAATGTACTTTCTTATTTTTCAAAATATTTGTGTTTATTCGTGTTGATTCGCGGTCTCCGAAACATCAAAATTATTATGGAGGAATTTGGTGACAAGGCAGCCAAGAAATAGGGTTTCATTGTTGACGTATGTCCTGCTTTTTTTAATGTTGGCCGTATTTGCAAGCGATGCGGATGCATGGTGGAACGATAACTGGCAATACCGTAAAAAGATTACATTCGACACCACGGCCGGTGGAGCCGACATATCCGAGGGGATCAGCAATTTACCCATTCTGATTCGGCTGCATACCGGTAATTTTAATTTCACCAATGCCAAAGAAGATGGTGAAGATATCCGGTTTGTCGGTTCAGATGATCAAACTTTGCTCAAACACCATATTGAACGGTACGATACCTTTGATGAAATTGCGTTGGTTTGGGTGAAGGCACCGAGATTGGCCGCAGCATCCAAGAAAGAGTTTATCTATATGTACTACGGCAACAAAGACGCCATGGGCGGCCAGGCATCGAGGGAAACCTATGATGCAGCACAAGTGGTGGTGTACCATCTGGGTGAACTTGAAGGGGCGCCACAAGACCAGACAGCCAATGAAAACCATGCGTCAACTTTTTCGGGCGGACAAGGATTGCCGTCTGTAATCGGAAACGGCATATCATTGAACGGAGCGGGTGACAAGTTGGTCATCACGGCGTCTCCGGCGCTGGATTTTAAAAATGGATTTACGTTTAGTGCATGGATCCGGATGGCGGGTTCCCAGGCCGATGCCTATTTGTTGGCCATAGAAGAAGAAGACAAACACATCATCGTGGGAATCGACGGAACAAAACTGTACTGTGGTTTTTCGGATGAATCAGGACAGACGGTGACCACGGAAAAGCTGGTCGATATCTCTTTAAACGCCTGGCATCAGATTGCTGTTTCCGCTGCGTCGAACCGGCGGTTGTCCGTATATCTGGACGGATTAGAGCTGTACTTTGTGGATTTGAAAAATGGATTGCCGGGATTAAATTCGGATATTGTCATTGGTGACTCAGTATCCGGTGAGCATGCTCTAATAGCGGAACTGGATGAAGTGATCTTATCGAATACCGCCAGGTCTGCCGGCTGGGTCAAAGCGGTTTATGCTTCAGAAGGACCTGAAGGACGGTTGTGTGCATTCGGGGTAGAAATGGCCGGTGGCGGAAGCGGTCTCCCCATTTTCTATCTGGCAACCATTTTTAAGAACATCACTTTGGATGGTTGGATTATTATTGGATTACTGGTTCTTCTGGGTGTGTTCAGTTGGATTGTATTTTTAAGCAAATCGTTGTTTCTTATTCAAATCCAGAGAGATGACAAAGATTTTCAAAAAGCGTTCACGAGCGTGACGGACTGGAAAGCACTGGACGCCAAATCAGAGG